>NC_013887.1:1200000-1500000 GCF_000025525.1 Methanocaldococcus sp. FS406-22 | reverse complement strand
AAAAAATAATTACAATCCCACAAAATGCTTCAATTACCGAAGCAGCCAAAATTATGGCTACTCATGGAGTTAAAAGATTACCAGTTGTAAAAGATGGAGAATTGGTAGGAATAGTTACCCAAAGTGATATAGTTAGAGTGTCTCCAGAGTTATTAGAGATAGTTATAGAATACGCATCAATAACTCCAGAAGAAAAAGAAGTTATTTCATTAGATACTGATGAGTTTAGAGAAGAGTATATAAATGGAATATGTGAAAACTGTGGTTATCAGGGAAGAGTTAGGTTATATCAAGGAAGATACTTATGTGATGAGTGCATAGAAGAATTTGAAGAAAAAGAAGAATAAAAATTAAAAATAAAAATTTATTCGTGGGCTATTCCAATAATCTCTTCCAATGTTAAATTCTCTTCTTTTAAAAAACTAATTATCTCATCACAAACTTTTTTGAATATATCATAGCCTCTATAATAAACCCCACTTCCTATTTGAACAGCTGAAGCTCCAGCCATCATGTATTCAATGGCATCTTCTCCGCTCATAATTCCTCCAACTCCAATAATTGGCACATCAAAATTCTCATACAAATCCCAAACAACTTTTATACCTATTGGCTTTATTGCTCTTCCACTTAAACCTCCAAACTTATTTCCCAAAATTGGTTTTTTTGCTTTAATATCTATAGCCATTCCTCTAACTGTGTTTATAGCCACAAGTCCATCTACTCCAGCATCTACAACTGCCTGGGCTATTTCAACAATATCTGTAACATTTGGTGTTAATTTAGCAAAAACTGGAACTTTAACAGCTTTTTTAACTGCCTTACAAACACTATAAGATAAATCTGGATTCTGCCCTATTGTAGCTCCATAACCTTTAGCATGAGGGCAAGAAATGTTTAGCTCAATAATATCAACATATTTCTCCATCCTCTTAGCTACTTCAGCAAACTCTTCCTCATTCTTTCCATAAACTGAACCAATAATTTTTACATCCATTCTATTTAATTCATCTCTAACCTTTTTTATTTCCTCCAAATATTCATCAATTCCTGGATTTGGCAAACCCATAGCATTTAAAAAGCCTCCATAAACCTCTACAATAGTTGGATTTCTATGCCCAGGATTTGGCTCTAACCCAATAGATTTTGTTGTCACTGCTCCAGCTCCTCCTTTGGCAATTCTTTTTAATGCACTCCCAGTTTCTCCCATTATCCCGCTTGCTAAAAAAACAGGGTTTTTAAACTCAATTCCACATATTTTTGTTCTCAGCATATATTCACCTAACCAAAAGTTTTAAATACTAATTCTTATGGTATAATGATATTAAATTTTTGATGGCAATTAAATAGGACTTTCGCAGTTTATACATCAACTTTGGAATTTAGATGCCTTTAGGCATCAATAACTGTCTGAATGCAGAGACAATATTTAATTCCTGCGAAAGTCCCATTAAAAACATTTAAAAATACAACGATTTTTTATTAATAAATAGAAACTAAGTCTAATACTATCAAAATTATATTAAAAAGGTGAGCCAAACATGCCAGCACCAAGATACAGGTCAAGGTCATACAGAAGAATATACAGAAGAACACCAGGAGGAAGAATAGTTATCCACTACAAGAGAAGAAAACCAGACAAACCAAAGTGTGCCGTATGTGGAGCTGAATTACACGGAGTTCCAAGAGGAAGACCTGTTGAGATTAGAAAATTACCAAAATCACAGAGAAGACCAGAGAGACCTTATGGAGGTTACTTATGCCCAAGATGCTTAAAGAGATTAATGATTCAAAAGGCAAGAAACCTCTAAGCAATTAAGTTTATATAATAAAAGATTACATAATGGTTAATCCATTTTGGATGGGTGAATAGATGATAATCACTATTGGGGGGCTACCAGGGACTGGCACAACAACAATTGCAAAGATGATAGCAGAGAAATATAACTTAAGACACGTATGTGCAGGATTCATATTTAGAGAGATGGCAAAAGAGATGGGAATGGACTTACAGGAATTCAGCAAGTATGCAGAACAGCATAAAGAAGTTGATGAAGAAATTGATAGAAGACAAGTAGAGATAGCAAAGCAGGGAAATGTTGTGTTAGAGGGAAGATTAGCTGCCTGGATGTTATTAAAAAATGGAATTAAGCCAGATTTAACAATCTGGTTTAAAGCCCCCCTTGAAGTTAGAGCTGAGAGAATTAGTAAGAGAGAAAGTATAAGTAAAGAAATTGCTTTAAAAAAGATGGTTGAAAGAGAAGCAAGTGAGAAAAAAAGATATAAAGAAATTTATAATATAGATTTAGATGACCTATCCATTTACGATTTGGTTATTGATACTTCAAAATGGGATGTGGAGGGAGTGTTTAATATTGTCTCCTCTGCCATTGATAATTTAACTCAAAAACAAATTTAAAGAGGGGGCGATATTAAACCTCCCTCATTGGAGGATGAGTTGTGATTCGCGAGAGTCACAACAACAAAAATGAGGTGAGGTAAATGCCAGCTATAGAAGTAGGAAGAGTTTGTATAAAAACAGCAGGAAGAGAAGCAGGAAAAGTTTGTGTTATCGTAGATATCTTAGATAAAAACTTCGTTATAGTTGATGGATTAGTTAAGAGAAGAAGATGCAACATAAAACACTTAGAACCAACAGAGAAAAAAGTTGATATTCAAAAAGGAGCTACAACAGAAGAAGTTAAATTAGCTTTAGATGCTGCTGGATTATTAAAAGAAGAATAAATTCTCTCTTTTTTATTTTTTATTTATTTTTATCAGTTTAGGTGAGTATTGATGAAAATAAGAAAATTGATATCAATAATTTTATCGATATTTTTTATAACAACTTGTGGGTGTATAGAGAACAGTAGTTCTGCAAATATTGATAATTTAAATTATGATAATGTTGAGAACTACATCACTTCAATTTTAGAATCAACACTCGGAGAAATAAAGTTATCTGGAATATCCAAAGGGCATAATGAATACACCAATATAACAACTTTAACCTATAACATAAGCAAAGATATTAACATTGATGAATTTAAAAAGTTATCAAGTTATTTACAAAGCCAAGGATGG
Source organism: Methanocaldococcus sp. FS406-22 (assembly GCF_000025525.1). Taxonomy (NCBI): domain Archaea; kingdom Methanobacteriati; phylum Methanobacteriota; class Methanococci; order Methanococcales; family Methanocaldococcaceae; genus Methanocaldococcus; species Methanocaldococcus sp. FS406-22. The sequence continues at coordinate 1,496,916 of NC_013887.1, read as the reverse complement.
CAAGAAAATCAATTCACTGTCTCTGAAAATGGAGCAATATTGACATTTAAGAAAGGTAATAAGACATTGGCAATATCTTACTCCAAATATCCAAAAAAAGAGATTGTGGTAACATATGTTGAAAACAATTCGACATATTTAAGTAAATACATAAATAAGGCTACAAATGATACTAATTATGGAAAAACTGCAAAAAGTTTTGTAAATCCAATTAGAAAATAATAAATTATTTTTTATTTTTGAACATTATATTTATAGGTTTAAGTTTACAGATATAAAAACCTTAAATAACAATTTAAAACAAAAATAAAATTAAACAAATAAAATTTTGGTGGAGTTTATGCTATTCAACATCTTCAAAAAATCTAATAAAAAGAGTTTAGAAGAGTTTTTAGGTGAAAATAAAGATAAAGTTTTAACATTAGAATTAGACAAGCCAATAGATTGTTTATGTGACTTTACCTACAACTTTATATGGCAAAGTAAATTTAATCCAGAGACAAAGATAAAAGAAAACATTTCCTTCAAAACTCTTGTAGAGCATTTGAAAAATAATGGAATAGTTTATATCAAAGGAAATGTTGGAAAGAGATTTTGCTCTTCAATGGGTGTTGATTTAAAATATTTTGGTGGAAGTGGAGGAAGAATAAAAGTAGGGACTGTTATAGTGGATGGAGATGTCGATACAAGATTTGGAATAAGCATGTTGTCTGGAACCGTCTATATTAATGAGAAAAATAACATAAAAGAACCAGTGGGGAATGTTATTGAAGTTGAGAGTGATATTAAGGGCTATAGAAAATTCATATCCATAACAGAGTTTGTTGAATATAGATATAGAGATGAAAAACTCTTAAAGCCCAATAAATTTGATAAAAATAAAGGAGTTTTGGAGATTAATGATAAAATTAAAAGAGATACTGTTGGAGCAAGATTAAATGAAGATAAAACAATTGTAGTTAATGGAGACGTTGATTTATCCACTGGAATTTTAATGAAAAAGGGAAAGGTTATAGTTAATGGAAATGCTGGAAAAAATACTGGAGCTGTTTTAAATGGAGGGCTTGTTATAATTAACGGAAATACTAATGATTTCACAGGCTTTGAAATGAAAAATGGAATAATAGTTGTTGACGGCAATGCAGGGAAATATTTGGGGGCTAAAAAGAAAGGTGGGGTTATATATGCAAGAGATGGAAAGGAAATTCCTCCAACAAAAAAATATGAGCTGAATAAGGATGATGTTGAGTTTTTAAAGTCCCTTGGCTATACAGGAAAGTTTTATAAGTTTGTATAGAATTTTTAGGACGTTCAAGATTGTGGAATAAATATACACAAAATAGTAAATTATATATATCGGGTGGATTCATAGTATATACTGAGGAAAAATATGAACCCATATTCTAAAATGGTGAAAAAATATGGTCAGTGAGATAATAAAATTAATTGAGGAAGGAAAAATAGAAGAAGTCCTTAAAAAGGTTGAAGAAATAAAAGGAGACGCCCAATTAGAAATAATCGCTTTAACTTTAATAGAAAAAGGTTATTGCGATGAAGCTGTGAAAGTTGCAGAGAAGATATCAAGTTTTGGTTTAAGAGATGAGGTTTTGAGAAAGGTTGCTATTGCATACATTGAAAATGGAGAAATAGATAAAGCATTATCATTAGTAGAGAAAATTAAGACAGAAACTGATTTAGAAAAAATAGCTATGAAATTAATCGAAATAAAGAAATACAGAGAAGCATTAAAAGTTGCAGAGAAGATAAAATCCAGAGCAATTAAAGAAGGAATATTAATGGCAATTATCAACGCTTTATTGGTTGAATTAGGAAAATAATCTCTAATTAACTAAATTTTTATTTAATCTTTAAATTATTTTAAAATAAAAAAGAATTAATAGAAGGTTTAGCTAAACCTTAAAGAGATTTTAAATTTTTTCTGCAAATGCAAACTTACTTTTTACAGCTGTTATTTTTACATTTACTGTTTCTCCTTTCTGTGTTTCAGGGACGAAGACAACAAATCCTTCAACTCTTGCTATTCCATCTCCGCCTCTACCCATATCTTCAATTGTAACAGTGTAGGTTTCGCCTTCTTTAACTGGAACATTTCTTCTAACTTCATTATTTCTTACATTTCTTCTTCCTTTATTATTAAACATTTAATTCACCAAATTTCAAAGTAGTATTTAGATATTTCATCGCGTCTTGCTCAACAATAACCTTGTCAAAAGGGGTATAAATACTTATGGATGTGCAAATATTTTTATATTTTTACACAACTATAAATAAAAACAAACTAATCTTATTTTCTTCTATATTTCAGAGACTCTTCCAATAACCTCTCTTTAGCTTTTTTAAATTCTTCTTCATCAACACTCTCCTCAAATCCTAAGTATTTTAAAACAAGCTCAGCGTATTTAAAATATTCATCTTCAACTTTATCATCTCCTAAATAAAGCCCTCTACAATGCCTCAAAAACCATATATCGTAGGTTAATGTCAATCTTCCATTTCTAAGTTGAACTGAATAGGGTCTAAGCCTACATATCAAAGGTCTAACCTTATAAATTTTACATTTTTTGGTTTTTTTATCTAAAAATATGCATTTTCCTCCAACTTCTTTAAGCTCCCCTATATGCCCATTAAAAAACTTAACATATTTCTTTAAAACTTCAGTAAATGGGATTTTTAGGTAGCCAGCTATTTTAGCCAAATCCTTCTTTGTGACTGTTGGGGAATCACAGCAAAATCCGCATTTTATACAGCTGTGAGCTATTCCATTTAAATAGACATCAAACTTTATTTTCTTATTTTTCATGATTTTCCCTCTCCTTACACTTTCCACATAAAACACATGGTTTTATATGTCCAGCTAAAAAATCCAGTGCTTTACTAATCTTTAGGTGAATAGTTTTAGGGAATTTATATATAACATAGCCAAACAATATCCCTGTAATAACATCAACAATCCAATGCATTCCCATAATTAATGTTGAGATTGGTATTAATATCGCCAATGCAAAGTAAATATAGTTTAAGGGTTTTTCATCTTTAAAATGTAGTGCTAATAAAAAAGAATATGCTGTATGCAATGATGGGATTTCATACGTTGGTTTTGTAAATATCCAAAAATAATGCATATTTATTAAATCCTTAGCAACACCTACCTGAAACGGAGATTGAACAACAACAAAGGTATATATTAACCCTGCAAATATCCAACCTAAGGCTAAATCAATTAAAATTATATCGCTCTTTAAAAAGTCCTTCTTTATAAACAGATAATAGGCGATACCTCCGATAATCATAGAAGAGAATCCATATAAATACACAATCCTAAAAAACTCAATAATAATATTTGGTAATGACTGTAAAAATAAATAAAATCCTTTATTGCATAAAGGGAGTTTTAATAACAAATTGGTTGCATCAATCGGCTCTATAATTTGGGAATACCACATTAATCCTCCCCATAAAATATAAGCTATAGGGTATATTGCTAACCTCACTAAAATCCTTTTATCCACAATCTCACCATTTAAATCAATGTATAAGGTGATAATATTAAATTCTTAGAGGCTATGGTGGATTTCTTAGAGAGGAATGTAAAAACCATATTTTCCTATCCTGGAGAGCAGATAATTGAGCTGTATAATGAAATAGAGGGTAGCAGTATAAAAAATATTATGGTTAGGGATGAGAGAGGGGCTGGCTTCATGGCTGATGGCTATGCGAGAATAACTAATTATATAGGGGTTTGTTTAGCAACTGCTGGGCCTGGAAGCACAAATTTAACAACACCTATGGCAACAGCACACAAGGATAACTCATCTGTCTTAGCAATCACTGGTAGATGTGCAAAGAAATATATTGGCAGAAATTATTTTCAAGAGATAAACATGGATTTTTTGAATTTTTACAAAGGATATTTTGTTAATAAAGCTGAAGTAAGCATTATAGCGGAGGCATTTGCTGATTGCCTATTTAATAAAAAACCTATTCAGCTAAATATCCCAGCTGATATGTATAAAGAGGAAGCAAAAGATATAAATACAAATGCATATAAAGATATATATAAAGAGGAGGAAAACATAGAAAATAATATAAAAGAGATAGATGCCAAAAAACCACTATTTTTAATTGGACAAGGAATATTTGGAACTTTAAGTTATAAAGATATGGTAAAAATTTCAAAAATTCTACAAAAGATAAACTGCCCAATAGCCACAACATTCCCAGCGAGAGGAGTTGTTAATGAAAAATTAGATAATTGTATCGGCTTAGTTGGAAGGAGAGGAGATTTAAAATCTTTGTTAGAGGCAGATAAGATAATAAATATTGGCTCATCCCTATCTTACAACACCTATGTAGAGAGTGTTAGGGAAAAGCTTTTAAGTAAAACTGAAAATATACAACTGAAACCAAAAAGCATCAAAGAGTTAAAAGAATTTTTTGAAAATTTAGACATAAAAAATAGTAGCTGGATATATAAAAATAGCAACAAATTTTCACCTTCTGGGGATTATTCAAACAAAATTAATGAAATTATTGAAAATATTCCAGAAGACGCTGTAATAGTTACAGATGCTGGTAAGCATACTGTATTTACCTGTTTATTAAAAACCTGTATTGTTCCAAGAAATATCATTTCCTCACATTCATTTGGAACTATGGGTTTTGGTTTGCCTACATCCATTGGAGTGAAATTTGGAACTATCGATTTCAATATCGATAGGGAAGTTGTGTTAATTAGTGGGGATGGTGGATTTTTGATGAATATTGAGGAACTTCAAGTTGTGGCTGAAAATAACTTAAAAATCTTAATGGTTGTGATGAAAAATAATAATTTAGCTGAGTTTTGTAAAATAAGAAATCCTAACTTCAACAAAATAGCTGATGCATTTGACATAGATAACTGCTACGTTGAAAAAGCTGATGAGATTAGCCCAATAGTTAAGGACTATTTAAAAAAGAATAAGCCGTTATTGATGGTTGTTGAAACAGAAAACGAACCATTACCTAAACCAAATATTTAAAATATTTAAAATTTAAATTTTACGGAGGGATAGTATGGGAGAGGTTTTAAACGAATTATTTGGAATTTTATCAAAAGATTTACATTTCAATGCCACTAAATTAAATTCTGAAACATATCAGCAGAATTGGAAAGTTCCAGAAGGATTTATTTCAATAATAGGAATTGAAAATGCAAAAATGCCTGTATTTTATTATGGAATAACAAATTCATATAAAAAAGAATTTGAAATTAAAAAAGTGATTTCACCAAAAGGGCAAAAGCAGATTTTTGCAAGAATCTATTACATATTTGATAGAAGAGATATCATTGAAAAAGAAAAATATGTTGTTGCCAATGCATTTAACGGACTCTTATTATTAATAAAGTTTGATAAAGCTGAATTTATTGAAAAAGCTATTGAAATGCTCACTAAGGGATATGAGGAAGATAATTTCATTAAAGAAGTTCTTGAGAATATAAAGGAAAGGAATATGTTTGATAATATAGAAGAAACAATTAGGTTTGTTGCCAATAGGGATTACAATTGGTTAATTGGGAGGATAAAATATAACATGGGAATTTTAGAGTATTCGGGACAAGGTTATTATTTAATTCCAATAAAAACAAACATGCAAATAACACCCGGGATAAAAATCAATAATGGCAGAGTTATAATTGATTTAGAAAACTCCCATTTATTTAAAAACTATATAGTGTATGTCGATACCATAAACAATAAAATAATCTACAACAAAGAAAGATTATGCAATAAAAATCCAGCCATATTGGATATAATGTCAAAGATTGATGAAAACACTTGTCCATGGTGTGGGGCTAAGTTGAGAGTTGTTAGAACGAAAAAAGGAGAGTTCTTAGGATGCACAAATTACCCAAATTGCTTATATAGAAGATTTCCAAAGAAAAATTGATTTAATTTATTTTAAATAGTTGCAGATTCTCTCAAACATTATATCTGTTGGGTCTTCTAACTCAATAACTCCAAGTTTTTTACCTAAATTTTCTTCAACATAACCTATTATTTCCTTAACATCATTTGTATGAATCATCCTATTCTTTTCAATTAAATATTTATCAACCCCAAGCAATTCTTGAGGATAACATGATATCGTTGGAATTCCAAGGATTGCGCTCTCTCTATTCATCGTTCCCCCAGCACCAATCATAAAATCGGCGTTATATAATAAAGAGAGTGCGTCTATCGTCTCTTTTGGAACTATGGTATTAAGCTCTCTATATATCTCTTTTTGATGTTCATCTCTCGGGAATGCCACTATATTGCAATCAATTCTTTTTTGAAGTTCTTCAATAATTTTTGGCAGTATATCTTTATGCCCGTTGCAATAGGAAGAGTTTGGGCATGGCCTCATAACTATCGTTGGGTTATCATTATAAATACCTAATTTTTTTAATATCTCATTATCTATTGGATAATAACCCTTTAGCCGTGAATTTACATTTGCCACTTCACAAGTTCCGTCAAAATTTATAAAATTTCTCCCACCAAGATACCTAAGCTTATCTTCATCTGTTGCTATTGGCTTAATAATTTCATCTGCCAATGGTAGAGTTAGTTTATTTTGAGCTTCTGCGTGTTCATTATCTACAACAAATATTACTGGAATATTTAGCCCAAAAGCTACTCTTGGCAATTCAACAGAATGTTTTGCTATAGCCACTTTTGGCTTCATATTTGATATTAGTTCAGCTAAGCCAATAACCCTCTCAGCGTAGAAAATTAACTTATCCTTTAATGTGCTTCCATGTTTTCCTATACATTTTCCAACAAAATTGTAAATTTCTATTAACTTAACTAAATTCCTTGAATCTCTAAAAGTTAATAAATACTCAATCCCTTCCTTTTCAAATTTTTTTATTAGTTGGCAAAAATAATGCACGTGAGGAGCGTTTGTCAAATCAATCCACACATCCAAATCAATCACCCACCAATGATTATCTCAACAAATACACATCTACAAGTTCTCCTTTTTCATAGCCTTCAACGTTCTCTGGGATTAAAATGTAGCCATCACTTTTTATCAATGAGGAGATAACGCCACTTCCAGTTATTCTTATGGGCTCAACCTCTCCATCTACCTTAACTCTAACAAAATCAACTCTACCAAGTTCAGAGGCGATGTTTCTTTTTAAAGGCAATGTAATCTTTTTCCTCTTCATGAAAAATCTCTGAATAAACAGCTCAAATTGAACAGCTGAAGCTACTGGATATCCAGATAGCATAAATACTGGCTTACCATTAATTATCCCAAATCCAAACGGTTTTCCTGGCCTTATATTTACACCATGAACTATAACATTACCCATTTCTTTAACTGTTTCAACAGTTATATCTCTCTCACTTACAGAAGTTCCTCCAGTTATTAATAAAGCATCATTTTCATTTAATGCTGTTTCAATAGCTTCCTTTAATTTCTCTTTATCATCTCTAACAACATCATAAATTTTTGCATTAAACCCAAGATTTCTCACTAAACCATATAGCATGTATGAATTAGAATTTATAATTTTCCCTTCTAATTTGTTAATATCTTCTTTAATATCCCTAATCTCATCCAAGCTAACAAGCTCATCTCCAGTTGTTATAATACCAAAACTTAAATCATAAACTTTAATTTTTTTAATTCCTAAGGATGCAAGCATATTTAGGTGATAGGGATTAATAATTTCCCCTCTCTTTAAAATAACATCCCCTTTTTTAACATCTTCTCCAATCCTTGAGACATTTTCATTTGGATGAACTCCTCTGTAGATTTCAACAAAATCATCAAATTCATTACAAAACTCTTTCATAACAACAGCATCTGCATTTTTTGGTAATTTATCTCCAGTAAATATTTTCTTTGCCTCTCCTGGAAATATCTCATCCCTATCAACAAGATTTAGTATTATTGGGTTTGTTTCAGAAGCTCCAAAAGTGTCTTCAGCTATAACAGCATAGCCATCCATGGCAGCTTTATTAAAATAAGGTAAATCAATTGGAGCTTTAATATCTTCAGCAGATATCTTGTTTAAAGCCTCAATAATATCAACTTCTCTAACTTTTTCATTTTCATTTAGGTATTCGGATAACTGCTCATAAACAATTTTTTCAGCATTTTTTAACGGCATTAATTTTTTTATAAGCTTCATGGTTTCACCAGTGAAAGTCCTATAATAAGACTTTCGTAGGAGTAAATATTTTATTTTGCATATTGACATCCTTTGGATGTCTAAATTCCAAATTTAATATATAAACTGCGAAGTCTTATTTAAGAAACTATATAAAGTTTGGATATAAAAATTAAATTATTAAAAAATAAGTGGGGAGTGGTGATTTAAATGCTATTTCTAAAGGTTAGAGTTTTAGATATTGACTTGGAAAATTTGGTTTTAATTAATTCTGAAGACTTAAAAAATTCACAATACTTTCCTCAAGATAGGGTAGTTGTGGAGTTTAAAGGAAAAGAAGTTATTGGGGTTTTATATTCTTCAACAACATTAATAAATAGGGGGGAAATCGGACTTCCACAGAAATTAGTTAAGGAATTGGGAGTTAAAGAGGGAGATGCTGTAACAATAAAACATGCTGAAAAACCAAAGTCCCTTCCATACATAAGAAAAAAGATGGATGGGAATAAATTAAAAAAAGAGGAAATTTTTGAAATTATAGATGAGATGGTAGATGGAAAGCTAACAAATATTGAGATATCTGCCTTTGTTACCTCACTATATATTAACGGAATGGATATGGATGAGATTGAGGCGATGACTATCAGAATGGCTGAAACTGGGGAAATGGTCAATTGGGAGGGGCATATATTTGATGTGCATTCAATTGGAGGAGTCCCTGGAAATAAATACGCTTTATTAGTAGTGCCAATAGTTGCCTCTGCTGGGTTAAAAATTCCAAAAACATCTTCAAGAGCAATAACTTCAGCGGCAGGAACAGCAGACGTTGTTGAAGTTTTAACAAGAGTGGATTTAACTATTGAAGAGATAAAAAAAGTTGTTAAGGAAACAAACGGTTGTATGGTGTGGGGAGGGGCTTTAGATTTAGCTCCCGCAGATGATATAACAATAAACGTTGAGAGGCCTCTTGGCATAGACCCGGAGCCTTTACTGCTATCAAGTGTTATGGCAAAAAAATTGGCTATGGGAGTTAATAAACTGTTAATTGACATTCCAACAGGATTTGGAGCAAAAGTTAAAACTGTAAAAGAGGCATCAAGCTTAGCAAGAAAGTTTATTGAGTTGAGTGAAAGGTTAAGAATAGTTACTGAATGTGCCATCACCTATGGAGGGCAACCAATTGGAAGAGCTATTGGTCCAGCTTTAGAAGCAAAAGAGGCATTATTAGCTTTGGAAGATTATTCACAAGCGCCTACAAGCTTGGTTGAGAAATCTATTTCATTAGCTGGAATTTTGTTAGAGATGGGGGGAGTAGCTCCAGCTGGAGAAGGCAAAGATTTAGCTGAAGATTTATTGGCAAGGGGAAAAGCTCATGACAAATTTATGGAGATTGTTGTAGCTCAGGGAGGGAAAGAAGTCAGTTCAGAGGAAATTGAAGTTGGAAAATATAGGGCAGATATTCATTCACCAATTGATGGGTATGTTACAAGGATATCAAATGCTGGAATAACAAAAATTGCTAAAGAAGCTGGAGCTCCAAATGACAAAAAAGCTGGTATCTACCTAAACGTAAAAGTAGGTAATAAAGTTGAAAAGGGAGATGTTTTATACACCATATACTCTGACTCTGAGGAGAGGTTAAAATCAGCCATTAAATTAGCAAGAATATTATATCCAATCAAAGTTGAGGGTATGTTACTTCAAAAAATCTCAAGATTCTAACTTAATTTAATTTTCCTATGATTTTTTCTAATTTAGGACATGCCGTTAAAATTAACTCATGCAACTCCGTGTTTTTTGTAGATTCTAAGATTCTGCATATTAACTTCTCATCTTTTATGTGGGATTCAATAATATGTCTTATCATAAGAATTTTAATCCCCACAAATTTTGCTTTGCTGTTAATAATTTTTAAATCTTCAATAATTTTTTCATCGTTTTCCATAATAACCACCAAAATATATAAAAATAATATATATAGTGAAAACAATAAAAAATATTATATCTATAATTTGTAATATTTAGTTAAAAAGTATTTATGAATTTTTTGCACATGCTTCTATATGTATATATGTATGTTCTTTAGCTGTTAAGAATATATAGTGTTTTCAAAACTTATTAAAATTAATAAGGAATATTTAAACCTCTAATTTTAAGAAGCAGTTCATCAGTGTCATCAGTGCCCTAATTACTCTAAAATATTTTTTAAAAACACTATAAAAATAGATAAAATAAAAATAAAATATAAAAATCTATCCAAATTTTAGTTTTCTAATCTTCAGTTTTGTCATTCTCTCTATATATTTCAGTTTTTTGTATTCTCTTCTGTTGATAATTGATATAGCCTTTCCTTTTTTTCCAGCCCTCCCAGTTCTTCCAATTCTATGCATATAAGATTCAGGATTTTGTGGGAGATGATAGTTAATCACACAGTTTAAATCATTAACGTCTATTCCCCTACTCATAACATCAGTGGCAATCAAAATCTTAATTCTTTTTTGTTTAAATAGCCTTATAACTTTCTCTCTTTGAGATTGATTTAAATCACCATGAATTGCCCCAGCTTTAAACCCAATATCTCTTAGCATATTTGCCAATTCTTTTGTGTCTTTCTTAGTTTTACAAAAAACCAGTCCATAAAAGTCTTTATTTTTTAAAATTCTACATAAAACTTCAAATCTCTCATTTTCATTAACTTCTATATAACTCTGCTCAATATTTGCATTTATCTTAGCTTTTATAAAGCTATAGTCTCCCATATACTTTTTAGCCAAATTTAATATCTCCCTTGGCATAGTGGCAGAGAATAATAAAATCCTTTTATCCCTATTACAAGCATTTAAAATTCTTTCAACATCCTCAACAAACCCCATATTGAGCATTTCATCTGCCTCATCCAATATAAAGTATTTAACATTTTTTAGGTTTAAAGTTCCTCTGTTTATGTGGTCTAAAATTCTTCCTGGAGTTCCAACAACTATATTCGCATTTTTTAAAGCTTTAATTTGTGGATAAATGGCTTTTCCTCCATAAATTTTAGCTATCTTTAAATTTTTATTGCCTTTTAATGACTCTATTTCATCAGCCACTTGTATAGCTAATTCCCTTGTTGGAGTTAAGATAATTGCCTCTATTCCATTGTTTTCATTAACGAGCTCAATTAATGGAATTGCAAACGCTGCAGTTTTTCCACTCCCAGTTCTTGCTTGAGCTACAATATTCCCTTTATCATTTAAAAATAACGGAATAACCTTCATCTGTATGTCTGTTGGCTTTTCAAAACCTTTATTCTTAATGGCATTTAGGATATTATCTGACAAATTTAATTCATTAAAATTCATATATTCCACTTCCTAATAAAATTCATTTTTAAAGATGCTAAAAAAGAGATTTTAGCATCCTCAACAACTATGAGTTTATAGTATAAAAAGGTTTGCATGAAACTTTTAGTAAAAGTTGAACAAATCCTACGGATTTGTAGCCAGAAAGCAGGCTTTCTGTTTTATCAAAAACTAATGCCTCTTTGCTAATGCTTAGAGGCGTAAATTAAAATTTGGACATCTCAATAAATATTTTATCGCCCATATTCGAGAAAAACTTTAATCTCATCTTTTTAATTATTTCTGATGAGTTCAAATCTTCTTTTTGAATTTTTAAAACCTCTTCTGGAATATTTCCTTTTTTTATCTGTTTTGTTGATAGGTATTTTCCTATCTTAATTAATTTTTCTTTTAACTTTTCTCTTCTTTTCTCTCTATCATCTATTATTTTATCTTTAGTTAAACTTAATGTTTCATCCCTATAAGGTAGGGCTATAACTGATAAAGCTATAACTCTCTCATCAACCTCATTAATTCTATTTGGTTTAAAATTTGGGTTTTTGTAAGCTAAGGTTATCCCTCTTTTTCTCCCAACACTCTCTTTTTCTGAAATTACAAAACCACAATCAACCAAAGCACTTCTAAAAGGAATTGCTGAAGAGTAAGATATCAAAACTCCATTATCTTCCATTCTTTTATAAATTTCTTTCAAAAAATCGTAAGTATAGAGGGTAGGGTCTCTCTTTGGTGAAAATGCATCGTGAAAAACTACATTGTATTTTTTATCACTCTTTATTATAAATTTTCTCGCATCTCCAACATATAAATTGATATTATCATAATCTGACTTATATTCAATGCCAATTTTGTTTAAAAAATACTCTCTAACCTTATCTTTTATAATCTCATGCTCTTTATATGGGATATCTAAAAATAAAGTTAAAAATAAAGCTTCTTCGCAAATCTCAACCATATCAATCTCTGCATTTTTATTATAATGCAAAGCAGCTATAGCATTGTATCCCATACCACTACATAAATCTAAAATTCTCGGGTTTTTTAAGTTTTCAATTTTTGATGGTTTAGCAAACTTATAAATCGCTTCCTTTAAAGCCCCGACCTTTGAATGCATCATCTCCTCTTCATCTTCTGCCTTTAAAGTGTAAGTTCCATCCTCAGTTTCTACTAAGACATTTTCTTCCTTTAGCCTCTTAATCAAATCTTCTTTAATATCTTCTTCATTCTTTCCATTGTAGATTTTCATATACTTTCTAATAATCTCCAGTGCTTTTTTGTTTGGAAGCATGTTATCCCAAAAATTATAAATATACGAAATTATCATAAAAATGCTATTGGGGAATTTATCCCCCTCTGTTGTTTGAGAATAGTCGCCCTGGTAATATTTCCAGAGGTATGGTAACACCAGGGCGCGAGGTGGAAAAATATATTCCATAAAACCTTCAAAGAAAGTGCTAAAAGCCATAGAATTTCTTCCAAAGTCAAATAAAAAGAAATTGAGAGAGTTCCTCAATATCCTAAAATACAATCCCTTTCCTGATACTTTTGATATAAAGAAATTAAAAGGCAGACATCCTCCCCAATTCAGAGTAAGATTTGGTGATTTTAGATTAAGATATGCGATTGATTTTGAAAGTAAAACCATATACCTAATTGATTTGGAAAGAAGAGAAAAAGTATATAAAAAATAAATTCTATATTTCTATTTTTATTTTTGTTAAAAGAGTTATTCTTCATCATCGTTTAATAATTTAAAGAGTTCTTCTTCAGTTCCCCAAAATTCTGGCTTTTTTAACTCATCATAAAAGCTATTTAACTCCTCTTCAGAATATTTTTTAAATCCTTCATCTTCTGGAATCTCCTCAGGCATAAGTTCCGCTTTTAATTTATGTAATTCAATTTCTATATGTTCTATTTTTTTGATAACTGAGCTCATAATGTTCCCTTAAAAGTTTTAGCTAATTGTATTGCAAAATATCCTTTGATATTACGTTAATGTATAATCCTTATAATGTAGTGTTATACCTAATATTATTTAAACATTATGATTATTTCTTTACCTTAAATTCCAACACAATTCCTTCTCCCAACCTATAAAAGTTTTTTAATTCTAATTTAACACACTCATCAACTGTTTTAAACCCTTCTCCATCTACATATGTAGGGGTATCTTTCCCACCAAATATTTTTGGAGCTATATAAACAGAGACTTCATCAACTAAACCCTCTTTAAACATCCCCCAATTTAAAGTTCCTCCTCCTTCCAATAAGATGCTTTTTATTCCCTTATCATATAAAATCTCCATCAATTTTTTTAAATCTACCTTTCCTCTACCACATTTAACAACCTCTATGCCCATATCCTCTAAGATTTTTATTTTCTTTTCTTTCTCTTCATCACCATCTTCTGTTGTTGCGATAATGGTTTTAGCATCTTTATTTAAAACTCTTGCATTTAGTGGAACTCTTAGCTTACTATCAACAACTATTCTAACAGGATTTCTATCACTTTTAATCTTATGGACTGTTAATCTTGGGTTGTCCTTTAAAACAGTCCCAATACCAACCATAATTCCATCAACATTTGCCCTAATTTTATGAACCCTTATTAAATCCTCTTCACATGAAATTCTTGAGTCGTTATTTATAGTTGCTAACTTCCCATCTAAGGTCATGCCTACGTTAGATATAACATATGGCTTTTTTTCCATTGATATCACCAATTTTACCAATTTTCAATGTTTAGTTAAATAAAACTTAAGTTTTATATAATTGAACATAGCTAAATATATAATGGTAAGAATACGCATTTACATTAAACAATCTAAGAATTTACTGTTACTATAAAAATTTACTGTGTGGGGAGGTTCATGAGTAAATCTAAAAATGGAAACGATATGAATAATCTAATAAATCAGGAAAATAATAATGAACTAATGTCTAAGGCATTGAACAAAATTGATGAATCTATAGAAGTATTGGAGGATATATTAAAAGTACCTCCAGACCATCCTATTACTAATTTTCTAAAAGGGCTTTTACTGAGTATAACTGGTGACTTTGAAAACGCATTGAAATTATTAGATGAAGCATTAGAGTCAAATCCCAATAATGCTATTGTGAAATATTTGAAAGCTCATGTTTATGAACATCTAAATGTGATAGATAAGAGTTTAAAAGAATATGATGAAATTTTAAAGATTAACCCATTTTTAGTCCCAGCATGGCTTAGAAAGGCGGAAATTCTTAGAAAGCTTGGGAGATATGAAGATGCATTAGAATGTTACAACAAAGTGTTAGAAATTACTCCAAATATTACAGCTTTTTACGGTAAAGCTTTAGTTTTACATAAATTGGGAGAACTTGAAGAGGCATTAAACTGTTTAAATAAAGCTCTGGAAATAAAACCTGACTTTCTATTGGCCCTTATAAAGAAAGCCCAGATACTAATTTCATTAAATAAGCTTTCAGAAGCGATAATAACATTAAAAAGAGCCTCGGAAATTAGACCTGATGACGTAGGGGTTTTATTTAACCTAGGCCTTGTTCATTTAAGATTAAAGGAGTTTAAAGAGGCAATTGACGCATTTGATAAAGTTTTAGAGAGAAATCCATTTCATTTGGGAGCCCGACTTGGTAAAGCTATAGCATATGAAAAACTAGGAGAGTTAGATAAAGCATTGAAGATATATGACGAGATATTCTCCTATTATTCAAATGAATAATTGCTTTATTATAACGGTTTATATATAGAGAAGAAAATACAAAGTTATTACAGTTGCAGAGAGTATTGATAAAACCGCTCCAACTTTCATCATCTCTTCTTTTTTGACACCTTCACCATATACAATAGCATTAGGTGGTGTTCCAACAGGTAAAATAAAAGAACATGATGCTGATATACCAATTGCCAATATTAAAATCTCTTTTGGAATTCCCAAAGATGCTCCAAATAGGATTGGGGCTAATATTCCAGTCAATCCCGTGTTGCTTATAAAATTAGTTAGAATTATTGTTATTGTAATTACTGCAAATAAAACCGCAATTGGGCTTAAATTACCTAATATAGCTATAAGTTTTTCAGATAAAAATGTGTTAGCTCCACTTTTAACAATAACTCCTCCTAAACATAAAGCTCCGCCAAATAAAATCAAAGTTCCCCAATCTATTTTCTTAAAATCATCAACTTTAACTAAATTAAATACAAACAATAAAATTATGGCAAATATAGCAATAACTGAATCAAAATATTGGACATTAAAAATTTCACTTAAATAATCACTAATTATCCAGAGTAAAGCTATCAATAAAAATATAGCTAATAATTTATAAGCATCTGTGCTTAGCTCTACTCTTGCTTGAATAGCAATATCTTCTTTTGGAATCCAGTTTTTGAAATAAATATATAATGTTAAAGTAGAGATTAAAAATAACAATAAGCTTATTGGAAATCCAGCTTTAAACCAGCTAAAAAATCCATAATCTAAATAACTACTTGCTATGGCATTTGGTGGGGAGCCAATAATTGTTGCTATCCCACCTATAGAGGCAGAGTAAGCAATTCCTAACAATAAAAAATCCCTCAACTTATCAGTTTTTTTATGTAATAGGCCAAGAGCTATAGGTAATAAAATTAACGTGGCAGATGTGTTACTAATCCACATAGACAAAAAATATGCTGATAAAAACATTAAAAAGCAAGTAGTTTTAAAATCCTTTCCATAATTTAACAGCTTATAGGCAATAAATTTATCTAAATTATGATTTTTTAATGCTTGTGCAAGCATAAATCCTCCTAAGAATAAAAATATTATTGGATGGGCAAAGTATGTTAAAGCCTCTTTTAAATTAAAAATTCCTAAAAACACTGCCATGATTGGTATTGCTAAGGATGTAACTGGAAGAGGCAGTAATTCAAAAAACCACAAACATCCAACAACTATCAATATAACAATACCTTTGTAGATGTCTGGTAAAGTTGAGCTAAAAATAAGAGAAGCTATAATCATCCCCAAACCTATAAATTCTTTGGATAATCTCATTATCCCTCCCCCACCAGATTTATTTCTTTACTTTATAACTTAGGTATGTTAATAGTTAAGTTTTTATATCTCTTGTATGTTTATTCATTATTCATAGACTCGCATGGCCTGACCCGTGTCTCTTTTACAAAACAAAACTTAAAGTAAAAAATTATAGAATTTATGGAGTATTTGGAATAAATTAACCAAAAGACATGAAATAACAAAATAATAAGAAAGAAATCCAGTTGAAAAACATTAAAAACAATTATTACAGGTGTTAATATGAGTGTATGGCAAGGAAAAAGTAGAAGAAAGCCAACAGGTGGATTATATAGATTAGCAAGAAAAAAGAGAAAATATGAAATGGGTAGAGAACCTATAGAAACACACGTAGCAGAAGAGGCATTTAGAATAAAAAAGGTTAGAACAAGAGGAGGAAACTTAAAGGTTAAGGTTGTTAGAACAGGATTCGCTAACGTATTAGACCCAGAAACAGGAGTTTGTAAGAAGGTTAAGATAATAACAGTTAGAGAAAACAAGGCAAACATCCACTATGTCAGAAGAAACGTTATAACAAAAGGAGCAATTATTGAAACAGAGATTGGATTGGCAAAAGTTACATCAAGACCAGGACAGGATGGAACAGTTAATGCAGTGTTAATTAAAGAATAAACTTTTCAATAATAATCTTTAATTTTTTATACCTCATATAATTTGTGTATTTAAATTTACAGTTACAAGATTATAGCTATTTTCAAATAAAATGATTTAAAAATAAAAAATATAGAAGAGTTTTATAACCACCATAATAATTGGTGAAACTTTGAAAATTAACATGAAACTTAGCAGATACTTAGCCATCTCAAGAGATTTGGCTCCAGCAAAGTTTATGATAGCCAAGTGTATAGAAGTTGAAGAATTCAATGGATTAGAACTAAATGAGTTATGGGAAATCCATAACAAGATTTTGAAAAAAGTAGATTTTGATGATTTTGATTTTAATAACTTGGAGTTTGTGAAACCAAATCTATTGGACTTAAAAGTAGAGATTGCCAAGAGAATATTTAGAAATTGCCATTTTTGTGAGCATAGATGCTATGCAAATAGAGAGTTTGAGAGAGGGTTTTGCAGGATAAAAGAAAGCTATTATTCAACAGAATTTTTGCATCTTGGGGAGGAGAGAGTTTTAGTTCCATCACATACAATTTTCTTCTGTGGATGTAATTTTAAATGTGTTTTCTGCCAAAATTGGGATATATCTCAAGTTTATTTTGATACGACAATTCCTAACCACTGTATTCCATATAATCCGAAAGAAATGGCTAAAATTATTAAACATAAGAGAGATTATTCAAAAAACGTCAATTTTGTTGGTGGAGACCCAACACCACATTTATTGAGTATTTTAAAAACTCTAAACTATTTGGATAAAAACATCCCAGTAGTTTGGAATTCAAATATGTATCTAACTGTTAAAGGAATGTATTTGTTAAAAGGAGTTGTCGATGTATATTTAACTGACTTTAAGTTTGGAAATAATGAATGTGGGGAGAGATTATCAAAAGTTAAAAACTATTTTGATATAGTTGGAAGAAATCACTTGCTTATAAAAGATGAGGAAGTTATAATAAGGCATTTAGTAATGCCAAACCACTTAGATTGTTGCACAGAGAGAATATTTGACTTCATCTCAAAAAATTTAGATAACGCTGTAGTTAATGTTATGTTTCAATATCGCCCAGAATATAAAGCTAAGGAATATCCTGATATAAACAGAAGATTAACTTATGATGAGATAGAGAAGGCATTAGAATTAGCAGAGGAATATAAGTTAGATTTAATTTATGATTAAATATTTTAATTATTCATTTTTCAACTTTTCCCTCTTAATCATTTTAAATTTCTTCCCTCCACATTCACAAACTAAATCCTCAACTTTTTTAACCTCTTCTCCAACTTTATGAACCTTTCCACATTTTAGGCATTTATAATATCTTATAACTGGCTTAACTAAACCAGTATATATCTTCTCAGTGTCTCCAATATTTATCTTCAAATTTTTCCCAACTAATCTCGCTATAAATGTTGTGTTTGCAATTATCTCACTACCTTCATAATAATTAAAGTTTGGAATCAACTCTGAAATAACAAAACCCATATCAGTAATTGCTTTTTGAATAGAGAGCCATTCATCTATTGGTTTGTGAGAATAGGAAAGATAAGCTATCCCTTCTTTTCCTAACGCTTCTATACCTCTTGATAAAAATAACTTTAAACCATTAACAGTATATGGCGGGTCTGTTGAGACCACATCAAACCTCTCTTTTAAATCTTTTGGTAGTGGATTTCTTAAATCATGCTTGATAGTTTTAATCTTAACATTTTCTTTTTGTGAAAATTTTTCTATAAGTTTTAAAATCCTCTCATCTATATCTACAACTACTATCTCTTCAGCCATATTTGTTAGAGCTGTTGGTAAAGAAGTTAGGTCATCATCTCCAACAAATAAAATTCTCTTACCTTCTAAATCTCCTCTTTCATACATTAAAGCAGCCCTATAAGTGGATGTTTCTGGTGTTGCAAAGGATTGGTCTATTGTTGTATCTACCAATGGTCTTTTTTTAGCCCAAACTCTAACCTTATTTAAAATATCTTCAAAAAATTCATCTAAAACTATTCCTCTACCATTACAAGTTTTGCAGGTAAGAGATTTTTTATACTTCAATTTTAAAATGTTTTCAGCAAATTCTTTACCTAAATCTGTTAGCTCAGCTCCTCTTTCAGTTCTCTTTAATATTTTTTCTCTCTCTAAGATAGTTCTAACCTTGGCAATTATCGGTAATGGTAATCTTGTCTTTTGACCAATCTTTTTTGTTGATATTGGCTGATGTCTATAAATAACTCTAATTATATCCTCTACAGCCCTCTTTCCCTCAGCAATATCAGCTTTTTTAGCAACACTATCTAAAAGTATTGAGAACTTTGCCTTTTCATCAATTTCTACTTTACCTTTTCCAATTTTTCCAATGATTTTCATTATTTCACCAAAAATAAGGAAAATTAATAAAGATTAACACACTCTTGGTATTGGGTCTCCAATCGGCATATCTACGATTCTCCTACCAACGATCGTCTCCATAATGACTCCTTTATGTTCTTTTGTAGCATAGCCAATAATCTCAGCATTCTTTCCTAATGGATGCTCTCTCAAAATCTCTAAGCATCTTTCGGCATCTTCCTTTTTAACAGCCATAACTACCTTTCCTTCATTTGCTATAGTTAAAGGGTCTAATCCAAGAATATCACAAATTGACTGAACTTCATCACTTATTGGAATTTTATCTTCAAAAATAGTTATTCCCACATTGCTCTTTTCAGCCATCTCATTTAATGCATCTGCCAAACCTCCTCTTGTAGGGTCTTTCATGGCATTTATTTGAATGCCTTCTTCTAAAACCCTCTCAATTAATTTATTTATTGGAGCTACATCTGATTTTATATTTGTTTCAAAATCAAATCCTTCCCTTGATAATAAAATTGCTAATCCATGTTCTCCTATATTTCCAGAAACTATTATTGCATCTCCTTCTTGAACATTACAATCCCTTATTGCCTTTCCTCTATCAACAATCCCTATTCCAGCTGTTGAAATGATAATATCATCAACACCATCAGATACCTTTGTATCTCCTGTTATTATTGCTACTTCTGCCTCTTTAGAAGTTTCGTTTATTGATTTAACTATTTTCTCTAAATCTTCCAAGCTGAAACCTTCTGGAATTATTAAAGACAGAGATAGAGCCAACGGTTTAGCTCCCATAACCGCCAAATCATTTACAGTTCCACTAACTGCTAATCTACCTATATCTCCACCTGGGAAGAATATCGGCTTAACTGTATGTCCATCAACAGTAAAAACAATCTCTTTATCTCCTATTGGAATGGTTGCTGAATCATCTAAGCTTTCTAAACCAATTCCCCCATTAACTGCTGTTAGTTCTAAATTTTTTAAAATTACATCTTTTATAAGCTCCTGCATTACCTTTCCTCCAGCTCCATGCATTCTTGTGATTTTCATAATCTCTACCCATTTTTATTGAATACTTAAATGTTTTAATATATAATTTATAGTCCTCTACTGAATCTAAGTTTAATCAAATGAATAAAAATAAAAATAAAGCAAGAAAATAAAAGATAGATAACCAAATTTAATCTCCTCTATATTGCATCTTCTCTGCCTCACTTATTTGGGTTATATCTATCCCTTTCATTGCCTCTCCTAAATTCTTGCTGACTTCAGCAACAACATCTGGCTTATCATAATTATAGGTAGCTTCAACAATTGCTCTCGCTCTTTCTAATGGATTCTCTGATTTAAAGATTCCAGAACCAACAAACACTCCATCAGAACCAAGTTGCATCATTAAAGCTGCATCTGCTGGAGTTGCAACCCCTCCAGCTGCAAAATTAACTACTGGCAATCTTCCTAATTTTTTAACCTCTAATAAAACTTTATACAATCCATCAACAATCTCAGCCAATGTAAAGCCCTCATAGATTGGTTCATTTTCTAAAACAGTTGCTGGCAATCCCATTCCTTCTCTAACAGTTTTAGCTAACTCTGCATATCTGTTTGCATAGAATTTAGCTACACCATAAATCTCTTCATCAGTCATTCTCTGCAATTGAGCTATAGCTTCGTTCATCAATCTCATATGTCTGACAGCCTCAACTATATTTCCAGTTCCTGCCTCTCCTTTAGTTCTAATCATAGCCGCTCCTTCCCAGATTCTTCTAACTGCCTCTCCTAAGTTTCTTGCCCCACAGACAAATGGAACTTTAAACTTCTTCTTATATATGTGGAAGAATGGGTCTGCTTGGGTTAAAACTTCACTCTCATCAATCATATCTACTCCAATAGCCTCTAAAACCTCTGCCTCTTTTGTATGTCCAATTCTACATTTAGCCATAACTGGAATTGAGACAGCATCCATTATCTCCTCAATTAAAGCTGGGTCTGACATTCTCGCAACTCCACCAGCTGCCCTAATATCTGCTGGAACTCTCTCCAAAGCCATAACTGCAACAGCTCCTGCTTCTTCGGCTATTTGTGCTTGTTCAACATTAGTAACATCCATTACAACTCCATGCTTAACCATCTTAGCAAATCCTTTCTTTAATAAGTCAGTTCCCTTTTTCATAACTATCCCTCCATAAATTATAAGTTATTTAATAAAAGTTTGCTATGAAGTTATAATCTTCAACTATATATTTTTAATTTAGTGGTAGTATATTAGCACAAATATTGCTATAAATAATGTAACCCATAATAAAATTGCATATAAGGTATATCTCTTTGCCTCCTCTTTTTTCCACCATCTATATGGGGAAATTCCATAAGACGAGAATATAACAACTGCAGATAAATTTATTGCTATCATATTTATTAAAAATAAAATTAACGCTGAAAAACTCTGCTCAACATATCCAGCCCCTATTAACAAACCAAAAACAACTAATGGGGGAAGTAAAGCAATAGCTATCATAACACCAACAGCAATCGATGAAATGTTGGATATTGTTGATAAACTTCCAGCAATTCCTGCTGATAAAGCTATAATAATACTCCAAAAATCTAAGGTAATTCTCGAATGTATCTGTGGATTATCTAAAGATACAGGCAGATAATGCCCAGCAATCATTGATAGAATTATAACAAAAATCAACTCAATTATTAGAGTCTTTATACTCTTCAATGCCAATTTGTAATCTGCTACTGTAATTGATAATGATAAGGCTATATTCGGCCCTAATAAAGGAGCTATAATCATTGAAGCAATCAATAAAGCAACATCATCTTTATAAATTCCTGCTATGGCAACAATCGTTGATAATATAAGCATTAGCATATTTTCTTTACTTAGATTTGCAATATCTGAAGCTATGTTGTATAACTCCTCTCTAATCAATCTCTCTGGTTTTTCTTTCTCTTCTTCCTCTTCAATTGGTGGGTATGTCATTGTTGGCTCAAATACAACAACCCTATAGTTTGCTCCACCATACCTCTCTTTAAGTTTATCAACAATCTTCTCACTATCTTTTAACGTTGTTAAGATTTGTATAGTTGAAATTGCTCCATCAGTTACAACATTAGCCCAAATAACCCCCTCCCATTGTTTTATTTCATCAATTCCCATAAACAAATGCTTAGGTATGTGGCATTCAATAAATCTAAGCTTCATAATCCCAACATAAAAAATTATTTGAAAATATTTAAAAATTAAATAAAATAGATTTTTATTTATTCTTTCTTCATTTCTTCTATAATTCTCTTAGCTATGCTTTCTCCATCTAAGCCATAGTATTTTAAAAGCTCATCTGCCTTTCCACTTCTTCCAAATACATCATTGATTCCAATTCTTAAGAGTTTTTTATTTAAGCCATTTGAGGCAATAACCTCAGCAACAGCTCCTCCTAAACCGCCAATAATGCTATGGTCTTCAACAGTAACAACAAAGTCCTTTGATTTTTTAATTATTTCTTCATCTATTGGTTTTATTGTAGCCATCTCTACAATTTCAGCTGATATTCCATTTTCTTTTAATACTTCTGCAGCTCTTAAAGCCTCTGGCACTTCCTCTCCAGTTGCTATAATAGTTAAATCCTCTCCATCAACTAAAACCTTTCCTTTTCCTATTTCAAATGTTGCCTCTTCCTCACTCTCATAAATTATCTCAGTATCTCTTCTTGGCATTCTTACATAAACAGGGCCTTTATACTCTGCTATAGTTCTAATAACATTTTTTGTATGATAGTAATCAGTTGGGGCAATAACAACCATGTTTGGGATTGCCCTCATTATAGCTATGTCCTCACACATTTGGTGGGAAGCTCCATCCTCTCCAACGGTAATTCCAGCATGTGTTGCAACAATCTTCACATTTAACTTTGGATATGCCACTAAGTTCCTTATTATCTCCCATGCTCTTCCAGAGGCAAACATTGCGAATGATGAAGCAAAGACAATTTTGTTAGTTGTTGCTAATCCTGCAGCCATTCCAATCATGTTCTGCTCTGCAACTCCAGCATTGAAAAATCTATCTGGGAATTCTTTAGCAAACATGGCTGTTTGTGTAGAACCAGACAAATCAGCATCCAAAACTACCAAATTCTCATATTTTTTACCTAACTCTATTAATGTCTCCCCATAACCCTTCCTCATTCCTTTATAAACTCCACTCAACTTAACCATGATTCTTCACCTAATTACTTTTCATTTAAAGCTTTTAATGCTGAATTTTTTAACTTTTCAACAGCTGTTTTAACATCTCCTTTCCCAAATATTGCAGATGCAGCAATTAAAACATCCGCCCCAGCTTTCACTGCCAAAGGAGCTGTTTCAACATTTATTCCACCATCAACAAAGATTTTTGTATCATAACCGTTCTCAACAATCATATTTTTTAATTTTTCAATCTTCTTTGTCATAATTGGAATAAACTTCTGCCCTGAGAAGCCAGGTTCAACAGTCATTATTAAGACGGCATGAACTTCTCCTAAAATATACTCTATCCTATCCAAAGGTGTTGCTGGATTTAAAGCTACTATAGGCTCAGCCCCAATACTTTTAATCCTATTTATTGTTCTAAATGGGAATTTCACAGCCTCTATGTGGAAGGTTATATAATCCATATTTTCAAACTCATTAATAAATAAATCAACGTTTTCAACCATTAAATGCACATCAACAGGTAGTTTTGTTATTTCTTTAACATATTTCGCTATTCCAATTCCCATACTTATGTTAGGGACAAAATGCCCATCCATCATATCAACATGGAAGAAATCAACTCCTGCTTCCTCAGCTTTTCTGATTTCCTCCTTTAAATGTCCAAAATCAGCTGATAGTATTGAAGCTCCAATTTTAATCATCTAAATCACCAAAAAATAAAATTTTATTCACTTAACTCCTCCAATGCCTGCTTTAGTTGCTCTTCATTTGGTGCTTTTCCATGGAAAGCTACATTATTTTCCATAAATGAGACTCCTTTACCTTTAACTGTATAAGCAATAATCATCTTCGGCTTTCCATTCTTTAGAGTTTTGGCTTTTTCTACTGTATTTATAATTTCTTCAAAGTTATGTCCATCTATTTCAAAAACATCCCATCCAAATGCCTCAAATTTAGCTTTTAAATCTCCTAAGCTCATAACATCCTCTGTACATCCATCTATCTGCAATTTATTTCTATCAACAAAGGCAATTAAGTTATCTAATTTATAGTGAGCTGCTGCCATTGCAGCTTCCCAAACTATCCCTTCTTGGCACTCTCCATCTCCTAATAAGACATAAACATAGTTATTTAATTTATCTAACTTACATCCTAAAGCCATCCCTACACTTGCTGAAAATCCTTGCCCTAATGAACCTGTACAAATCTCAACTCCTGGTGTATCCATTGATGGGTGTCCTTGCAATTTTCCTTCCAATCTTCTCAATTTCCACAACTCTTCCTCTTCTATTATCCCTAACTCAGCCAAAACAGCATATAAAGCAGGAGCTGCATGTCCCTTACTTAAAACAAACCTATCTCTATCTTTTTTATATGGATTTTTTGGGTCGTAGTTCATTAGTTTAAAGTATAAAGCCACTATAATATCAGTTGCTGATAACGAACCTCCAGGATGTCCTGACTTTGCTAAACCAACCATTTTAACTATTTTATACCTAACTCTCTTAGCTATTTTTTCTAAATCCCTAATTTCCATGTTTTCACCATTTAATATTCCCCATGTTAAAAACTATTTTAACTAAAATTAATTAAAAAATAAGGTAAAAAATAACCAAAAAATCTCACAATAACTTAAGCTAAAATTGTAACTACCCATATTTATATTTTATTTATATCAATTTTTGTTATTCAAAAAATAAAAAATATTATCCCTTAATAACCCCTAATGGTCTCATTCTTGCTACTTTTAGGGATATTCCAGCTTTATGGCACGTATCAGCAACTAAATCAACACTCTTATATGCCTCTGGGGCTTCCTCTGCCATTACTGCCTTTGAATCACTCATTGCAATGATTCCCATCTCTGCCAATCTTTTTTGTATCTCTTTACCCTTCCATAGCTTTAAAGCTTTAGCTCTACTTAGCTTTCTACCAGCTCCATGAGCTGTTGAACCAAACGTTTCTCTCATAGCAATCTCCGTCCCTTTCATTAAATAGGAAGCTGTTCCCATATCTCCTGGAATAATAACTGGTTGTCCAACACTCCAATATTCTTTTGGAATTGCCTCATGTTTTGGTGGAAATGCTCTTGTAGCTCCTTTTCTATGCACTATAACTTTTACCTTTCTTCCATCTATTATGTGTTCTTCTTTCTTAGCAATGTTGTGGGCTACATCATAAACTATTCCCATTTCTAAATCTTCAGCATGTATTTTAAATACTTCCTCAAAGCTCTCCCTAACCCAGTGTGTAATCATCTGTCTATTTGCCCATGCATAGTTTGCTCCACAACACATTGCCTTAAAGTAACTCTGCCCCTCTTCCGATTCAAATGGAGCACATGCCAACTGCCTATCTGGAAGTTTTATTCCATAATTCTTAGCTGCTTTCTCCATAGTTCTTAAATAGTCAGTGCAGATTTGATGCCCTAAACCTCTTGAACCTGTGTGAACCATAACAACTACTTGATTCTCTTCAATTCCAAATACTTCAGCAGCTTCCTCATCAAATACCTTTTCAACATACTGAACTTCTAAGAAGTGGTTTCCACTTCCTAAACTTCCTAATTGAACTCTTCCTCTCTCTTTTGCCTTATCTGAAACATAGGAAGCATCTGCATCTTTTAAACAGCCATGTTCTTCAATAAACTCCAAATCTTCCTTCCATCCATAGCCCTCTTTAACAGCCCATCTAACTCCTTCCTCTAAAACATCATCCATAACACTTTTGCTGAACTTTAAAATTCCTTTACTTCCTAAACCAGATGGAACATTTTTGAATAAAGTTTTTACAAGCTCTTTTATTTTTGGTTCTACTTCATCTTTTGTTAAATTTGTTCTTATAAGCCTAACTCCGCAATTATGAACAACTATATTATTTGCTATAAAGTTGTGTTCTTTACTTACTATTCCAACATCATACAATTTTGAATCATAGGAGATTTCTTCAATCTCCTCTATCTTATCTATTACAAATCCTCCTCTAACCTCGTATTCTTTAATGAACTCTTCAAACTTTGGGAATTTTGTTGAAACTCTTACATCATCCTCATTTAGCTTTCCATATATTGCTCTTTCAATTAACCTCCTGTTTATAAACTCATTTCTAAATTTGTCTATTTCCAAAATTTCTGAAATAGATAATCCTTTTTCATATAACTCTTTTGCTTTTTCAATACATTTCCTTCTTATCTCTTTTATAGCATCTTTTCTCTTTAAGTATTCATAAGCTAACAATCCAATAACTTTTTTCTCCTCTGAATATTCGTAGTTTATTTTTCCTAAGAAGTTCTTTATGCTCTCTTCTCCAACAATTGCTAATCTATATGAAACTCTACCATCTAAGGCTTTTATCTCATAAATCATACTCTCAATTCCGAACTCGGCTAATAATAGCCTAATATCATTTAAAAACTCTAAAATATTTGTTTTTAGCTCTTCACTCTTTGACATTGTTAAGTTTATTGGCAATGGTGTGTAATTTTTAAACACAACTTTGCTTCCATCAGCTCCAAACAATCCAGCTAAGAAATTCCTCTTTACCCATTTTGGTGCTTTTTTTATCCATACTGGGATTTTGTACGATTGCTCTGTCTTCTTACCAATTGGCATTCCTAATTTATGCATAAACAATGCAAATGCCTTTGAAGTTATTTTTATAAAGTTGTCTTCACATAGACTTATGTATTCATCTCCATAGGCATTTTTTATTTCAACCTCTCTCTTTCTTGAATATATTTTTGAAGCCTTTATTCCTAATTTCTCTAAATCTTCCTTAATTTTTAATAATGTCTCTTTCCTTCCATAAAATGCAACGTACAATCTCTCTCTATCTCCATTTTCTTTAATTATGCTTCCATCTCCATAGGCAAATCCTAACAACCTTGCGATAATCCCAATATTTTTGTTGTTCATTTTAAATGGTAATAATCCTTTATCTTTTAGGTATTTAATAATCTGTTTATCATACTCTGCAAAATCACTCTCGTCCAATATTATCTCATCTGATGGCTCTTCATATTCAACCCCTTCATAAGGATAAACTACTATTTCATCCCCTACTTTTAACATACCCATTGGAACATAACCATTTGGTGTTAAAACTGGATGGTCTTTACTTCCTTCTAAAACTCTCCCAAATTCTGTCTTTATCCTTATTATTTTTTCTTTTGCATCTCTTTCAGAGACAAATAATATGTTTGAATCCTTTTCTTTCCCTTCTTCTGTATTATAAATCTTAACATGTAAATCCAATTTTTCTTTTAGTTTTTCTAATTTTATAAAGTATCCATCCTCTGTCAATATTTTTGAGTTTGGTGTAAGGCAGTTGATATCAAAACCGACTCCTCCAGGGCTTATAACTCCCTCTCTTTGGTCAAAAGCCGCTACTCCGCCAATCGCGAACCCGTAACCATAGTGGACATCTGGCATGGCTATAGAATACTTATAAATCCCAGGTAAGCATGCAACATTCGCTATTTGCTCTAAAACCTCTGGTTCTAACTCATCTAATAAAATTTCATTTAAATATATCCTTCCAGGGACTCTCATACAATCTTTGTAATCCTTAGGTAATTCCCAAACTACATCAGAAACTCTCTTTAAAATATCCTTCATGATGCATCACCATGTTTCATTTTTACTAATAAGCATATCTTTTCTTTATGGTATTTATTATCATGGCTGTTTTGTTGGCAATATTTCATATTTGGAATAGTCATTAAATTCTCTGTTCATAATTTAAATTCAAAGTGTTTTAAAATTCTCAAAACTAAATTTAGCTTTATCTAAGAATTATTCATAATATAAGACCTTTATAAATTTTTTGCTTAATTATTTGTCTAAAAACTCCTTAATTCTCTCTAAACCCTCTTTAATGTTTTCGTAAGAATTAGCGTAGCTAATCCTTATGTGGTTTTTCCCTTTACTACCAAAACCTATCCCAGGAGTTAGAGCAACATACTTCTCTTTCAATAATTCATAAGCAAACTCCCTCCCATCTTTCCCAATATTTGGAAACACATAGTAAGCTCCAATTGGATTATTAACCTCCCATCCAAAATCTTTAACATATTTTAAAACTAATTTCCTCCTTCTATCAAATTCTTTTATCATGCTGTTTATCTCTTTTTCAGTTTCTTTTTCAAAGGCTTTTAATGCGGCATATTGAGATACAGTTGGAGCAGAAATAAATATATTCTGCTGTAGTTTTAATATAGCATCTATTATTTCATCGTTAGAGATAACATAACCAATCCTCCATCCAGTCATCGCATAGAGCTTAGAGAATCCATTAACTAATATGGTCTTTTCCAAATTTTCATCAAACTCAATTGCTGAATAACATCTTCCTTCATAAACTAATCCATTGTAGATTTCATCAGAGATGATATAAGGGATGTTTTCATAGGCAAATTCGTAAATCTCCTTATCTACAACCTCTCCTAATGGATTTGAAGGAGAATTTATAATTATTGCCTTAGTTTTGTCTGTCAAATGCTTCTCTAAGCTTTCAACAGTAAAATCACAAAACACTGGCTTAGCTCCTAAGAACCTAATAAAGTTTTTATAGCATGGATAGCATGGATTTTGAATTAAAACCTCATCTCCCTCATCTATTATTGAGGATAAGGCAAAAAACAATCCTAAAGAGCTACCTCCAGTAATGATTATATTATCTGGATTTATATCTGCTTTGTAGTTATCTTTATATAGCTCACTAATCTTTTCTCTTAACTCTAAAATCCCTCTACTGTCAGTATAATGAGTATTACCTTCCTTTAAAGCTTTAATTCCTTCATCAACAATTGGCTTTGGTGTATCAAAATCCGGCTCTCCAATCTCTAAGTGTATAACCTTCTTCCCCTTACTTTCAAATTTTTGGGCTAATGCTAAAATATCCATAACTTCAAATGATTCAAAATTTAAAAGTCTTTTTGATAACATTTTATTTCACCTAAATAAATCCTTTAAGAATTTTCGTGTCTCTTCATCTTCACAAAATACATAAGTCCCTTTAATCCCCCTTGTTAAAAATATTCTATACCTATTTACCAACAACTTCATAGCCGTTTAAAACTGTTCAATTATTCATAGACAAATGTAGCCATTTGTGTGTTTTTATTTCCGAAATATTTATATACTGCTTTATATACATTTTAAATCGTAGGATTCTGCCTCCGATGAGGGTGATACTGGAGACCTAAGGGGGCAGAGGTTTTTAAATTTAAACCTATGGGAGGAGTTGGGGTCCCCTCGACAGGGGAAGAGACCGACGACATGCTCCCAATGAACCCAGAGGGAGATGAGGTTGATGACACCCAAGCTCAACATAGATGATTGTCTATAATTGTCTATGTTGGGCAGACCCCTATTGCACTCACCATAAATCCAGAATGGAACATAATCATTTTTTGGATGCATAAGCCAATATATCCTTTTATTAAAGTTTTTATACAAATCAAAGCCAGAGTAGAGAGGATACCCAATTCTCAAATTCTTTATTGAGTATGGATTGTTAAAGTCTCCGGGAGATTCTGTGAATGCTGCAATCAAAGCTTTTTTATTTTTCTCCTTCAGTAGTTCTAAAAGTTCCTCAATGCTATCAACAACCCTAAAATCATAGTCTTTGAAGTTAGGCTCAGTATTTGGATTTTTTAAGAATTCTTCTGCCCAATTTGCGTAACTTTCTGGAATTCTATGAATGCTATTTAAGGTTCTAAGCTTATATTCAACATTGCTATCTTCTAACACCTTAATAAAGTTTTCCGTAGTTCCTTCTTCTTCAGCATTTAGTATTTGCCCCTCATCATAGAAGAAAACCACAACTCTACCCCTTTTAATTGCAGCCTTTATATTATTTAAGCTCATTCTCTGGGCTTCATCGTATATAACTAAGTCAAAATATCCTTTAAATTTATCTTCAGCAACTCCAAACCCTCTTCCAGTGGAATAAAATTTAATAACTGATGATAAACCGGGTTTTATTGAATTAAATATCTCCCTTAATGAGTTTATTAACCTATTGTTTCTGTAGCACAGTACAGTTTTATAATTATTTTTTAAGGCGTTAAGCAGTAAATGAATAGCTACCAATGTCTTTCCACTCCCAGGTTTTCCATTAACCAAATAAACAATTTTTCTTTTAGATTCTAAATCATCTAAAATTTCATATAAAAGCTTTATCTGGCTTTCAGATAGACCAAATCCATCTTCAGCTAAAACCTTGTGGCTTTTTGAGGATATTTCATTATAATATCTTTTTATAGCCTCAAATAAATTTTTATTTTGTGAGTAAGTGGCATTTAAGAATCTGTTTATCTCATTCTCATCTAATTTTCCTGTAAAGAGTTGTTTTAAATATCTTTTGAGTTTTTCATCGTCCTCTTTAAAAAATACTGGAATGTTAAATCCTTCTATTGAGTTTGAATTATACATAACTACAATTCCATTAAAATCAAACGACTCAGCCTCTGAAAAAGAATATCTCATCTTTCCCAAATAATTTAGAAGTTGATACTCTGAATGAATGGCCTTTCCCAAATCACTCTCAACAAATATGTCATTGATAAGCTTAAAATTTCTCCAGCCTTTCATCTCTATAAGTAGAGCTAACGTCTTATTGTTAGACTTTCCTAAGATAATGGCATCTACTCTCTCATTGGTTAGTGGAATGTTGTATTCTAAAATTATAAACAATTCTTTTAATCTTTCATCATCCAATATCTTTTTTAGATAACTTATTGATGATTTCCAGGCATTTAGTTGTTTTATATTGTTAGAATATTTGGCTATCTCCTTATAAACATCTTCATTTAAAAATTTTTCAACAGTTGAAGCCCAGTAGTATTTCATAACTCTCCCCTAATTTGTAGTAAAATTGACTAAATAAAAATTTATAATAACAGCTTTACTTACATTAATTTTATCTGCTTATATAGGTGAAATATTATGATTATTGCTGTTAGTGGAAAAGGTGGAGTCGGGAAGACAGCATTTACAACCTTATTAATTAAAGCATTATCCAAAAAAACAAACAGCATCTTAGTTGTTGACGCTGACCCAGACTCAAATTTGCCTGAGACATTAGGTGTTGAAGTTAAAAAAACAGTAGGAGATATTAGAGAGGAGTTAAAAAAGTTAGTTGAGAAGGATGAAATTCCAGCAGGAATGACAAAATTAGATTATTTAAGAAGTAAGATTTTTGAGATTTTGGTTGAAACAAAATATTATGATTTATTGGTTATGGGAAGACCAGAGGGCAGTGGTTGTTACTGCAGTGTAAATAATTGGCTTAGGCAGATTATTGATAACTTAGCTAAGGATTATGAGTTTGTTGTTATAGATACTGAAGCAGGTTTAGAGCATTTAAGTAGAAGAACAACTCAAAATGTAGATGTGATGATTGTTATAACTGATGCTTCAAAAAGAGGCTTAGGAACTGCAAAGAGGATTAAAAAGTTAGCTCAAGAGTTAGAGGTTAAGTTTAAAGACATCTACGTTGTTGCAAATAAGGTTAAGCCAGAGTATGAGGAGTTAATTGAAAGCTATGCAGAAGAGCTTGGCTTAAATTTGATTGGGAAATTGCCTTATAACAAAGAGATAGCTGAGTATGACTTAAAAGGCATTCCTTTATGGAATCTACCAGAGGATAATGAGGTTTATAAAAAAGTTGAAGAGATTGCTGAAAGAATAATTAAATAACAAAAAATAAAATTTATTCAATCATCGAATTGGCTATTTTTATAAGCTCATCTTTATCTAATTTACCCATTACTATTACCTTTATACCATTATATTGGAAGATTAGCATCTTCATATCTCCGCTATCTGAAATTAGTGCTTTAACTCCATTTTTTAATGTTATTGCATTGCTATCATTTTCAGGAATCATTAATGGCTTGTTATCTTTACTTTCAGCAATTGCAAGCTCTCCATTATCTCCATAGGATAAAATTACCGCTTCTGATTCTTCATTATTAGCATTTTGCTTTGTAGCCATGGCATTTTGTAATTCAAGCCCAGCAGTGTATTTTGGGACTAAAATTTTAAAGCTAACATCTTTTTGAACTTCATCTATATTTTTTGACATTGCCATTTTTCCAGAACTCATCAATTTAGCCCCTTCTGGAGGAACAAACTTAAATTTATCGTCTGGAATATCAACATTAAATTTGACGTCCTTATACTCTATAGTCATACCATCCATTTCTATCTTCAAAGGTTGCCAGTATTCTTCATCAACATACATCTTCATCTTTTCCTCAGGATTTTCTTTTGAAATTAGCTCTAAAACATAGCATTTTCTTCCATCATAATTTTCTTCTCCAAGGTATGAGACATTGAATTTTTCAAGCATTGATTTTATCAACTTTCCATAATCTGGATTAAATAGATTATTTTCCTCTCCTTTAATCTCCACCATTGTGTATTGGTTTTTCTTTTTATCATAGACATAGTAGGTTTTTCCATCACAGACAATTAAAACATCATCATTTTCCATATAAAATTTATTTGGCTTTTCAAAAGCATATTTGTATTGCATCGTCTTTGTCTGCCCCATCATGTTCATTGTGATTAAAACATCTGCCTCCATTGACTTCATTGATTCATATTTTTCTTGCATTTTCTTTGCTATTTCTTCAGCATCCATTTGCTGTGTGCATCCAGCAAAGAAAATACCAACTATTAAAAATAAGGACAGTATTAGGTATTTATAGTTCATAATTCCCCTCCCAATTTAGTAATGTAAAGTAAAAGCCCAAATTGGGACAGAATTTGTTATTATTCTATTTGTATTTAAATGTTTCTAAAATTTCAAAGATGTGAAAAAATGAATGTTGAGATAATAGTTGAATTCATAAAAAACTTTGCAGAAGAAAATAACTGCAAGAAAATAGCTGAGGTTGGAATTGGATTTAAATTTGATATAGCCAAGGAGTTAAGCAAATACTTTGATTTGATTGTAGTTGATATTAATGAAAAAGCAGTTGAAAAAGCTAAATTGTTTGGATTAAATGCCTATAAGGATGATTTATTTAATCCAAATACAAAGTTATATAAAAATATTGATTTAATATATTCCATCAGACCTCCAAGGGATTTACAGCTATTTATTTTAGATTTATCAAAAGAGATTAATGCTAATTTAATTATAAGACCTCTTTTAAATGAGATGCCAATAAAAGAGCTAAAATTGAAAAATTATAAAGGGGAAGTGTTTTATATAAAAGAAAAATAGTTATTTAAGCTTTCAATTTCTTCCTTCGAAACTTTTAGTAAAAGTTAGATGAAAACCTAAACGGTTTTCATTGCCCGAAGCTAACGCTTCGGTTTCATCAAAACCGATACATTAAGTTAGGGCTTTCAGCCCTAATTAATGCCTCTTATTTAAATTTAAGCTTTCAATTTCTTCCTTCTCCAGTATCTCATTTTTGGATGGAATCTAACTCTCCCTCTTGTTTTAACAATAACAAACAATGGGACTCTTCTGTTCTGCTTTAATGCTTTAGCCAATCTCAACTTCTTTCCTAATGGCTTGTTGCTTCCCATCATCTCACCTAAATTTCCTTTTTTAGTCCAACTACCCTCGTTTGTTTATGTTCAGGGAAGTATTTCTCTGGATTTTTCCCTCTCTCCTTCAATATGTGTCTAATCTCTGCCTCGTAGTCAGAGCTAAGCCTAACACCACTCTTTATCTCTTCTATTATAAAAAACTCACTTGCCAAATGCCTTAAAGTTTTATATCCAAAACCCATCAAAGGAGTTATATATTGGATGTTTTTCCTCATCTCTAAGCTTTGAATCTCTGAATAGCTGAGCTTTGGGACTTTATCATCTCTCCTCGTCCCATCTGCTAAAATACTGTATTCATCGGCCAAAATCTCTAAGACGGTTTTATGCACATACTGTATGGCTGGAGAGGGATATTTATGCTCAATAACCATATCAGCAGCTTTTTCAACAATTTTTCTGTCGAGGGTTATAACTTTATGCTTAAATCCTAGAATCTTAGCTGTCTCTTGAGCTAACTCATAAGAGGGAATGACTCCAAAATTTATGGTTATTAAATGAGGGCTATAGCCAAGCTTTTTTAATATCGCTGCTGAGAGGGAGCTATCTTTCCCTCCACTGAATAGGACATAAACATCCATAGAATTCACTTTCTAATGATTTTAATATCTCTCTTTTTCTTTGTTAATGCACTTAATCTTTCAAGTAAAGCTTTAAAGTCCTCATCTTTTAATGGAATTGGCAATCTTCCAAGCTGAGCTAACTGAATTAATTGAACTTCAATAGCTTCGGCAAATTCGGGTCTTGCTAATCTTATTCTTTCTAATCTCTCCCTTGCTTCGGGAGTTAATATTTTTCTTAATAATGCTCTTTTTTGCATTTCAGCTTCTAATAATGCCTCTTCTTGCTGTTGCTGTTCAGCAAGCTTTTTTTGTAATTCAAGAAGCTTTCTTCTTTTAATTTCTTCAACATCCATTTAGCATCCCCTTAGTATTTAGCAAGAGCAGGGATTTCATTAATTATTTCATCCCTAACTTCTTTAGCTATGTTATCTAAGAAACTTCTTCCTTTTGGAGTAACAACTCTCCCCTCAGGTGTCTTTTCAACTAAACCTAATTTTTCTAATTCTTGTAAAGCTTTTCTAATGATGTTTCCACTACCTTTGTAGAAGTGTTCTGGAGCGTGACCTCTGTTCTTTCTTCCTCCATATGCAGTTCTCAATCTTGAAACACCTACTGGACCGTAAATGTAGATTTTTCTTAAAATTGATGCACATCTTATATACCACCAGTCATCTTGGTCTGGTCTTCTCTCTCTGCTAACTCCTGTCTTAACAAAATCTACCCATGGAGGAACTCCTATATTCATCTCTTTTAATTTTTCAGCTGTCTTCTGAATTAACTTATCAGCTGGAACATCATATACAGTTACCATCTTTGCACCTCTCTCAATTATTTTTTATTTTAATTAGTCTAATTTTAATTTTTTATTTATTTTTGTGTTTATATACACTAAGTTTTTATGGAAATAACCATCGTATTAAAAGGCTAAATTCTATAAAACAAGCTTAGTATTAATTTGATTAAGTAATATATATATCTTACTTTAGGATGAAATCTAACTCTCAAAAAAGAGCATAATAATAAAACTTACAAACATAAAAATATGGAGCCGGGGGTGGGATTTGAACCCACGTAAGGCGGATCTGCAGTCCGCTGCCTAGCCCCTAGACTACCCCGGCTCTTGCATACATAAACTATAAAGAAGTAGTATATAAATTTTATGGTTTTAACTTTTATAGTATTTGTTCCACAATATTCTTAAACATTCAATAACCATCCTCCTAGCAATCTCATCTAATGTATATGGTGTTATTGGCTCAAAATCTCTAATAAATTTCTCAGTTCCTACAACTATATGCCCTTCTTCATCCAAATTTAAAAATTTAGCTGGACCTTTTGCATATTTGGCATCACAAACCTTTATCTTTTCTTCTATACCAAAAACCCCATTAGTTCCGATTGTTTTAATACCTCTTTCTTTGCAGTAGTTTATGATTGCCTTTGTTGTTGGGATTGTATCTCCGCCAGCTATGCATATAATTGCCACATCCCCTCTAATTAAATGAAGATTGTCTTTAGTTACATTTTCTCTAAACGCCTCAACTCTATTTCCAAAAAATCTCTTTATAAAATCTACTTTGTATTCCCCAACCTTTCCTCCTAATCTTCTATGAACTATATCATTTTCTTCTATCTTAGCATTATCAAAAACATAAACTTTCTCTACCCCACCTCTATGCACTTCTAATAAATCAAAAGCTACCCTAACCCCCAATCTTCCGCATCCAATTATTGAAACTTCCCCTTTGGGCTTTAATTTTCTTTCCATCTCTTCAACATTCATAAATATCCCATCCAAACAGAACTTTTCTATAAGGAAAGTATTTATTTATGAAATTTTTAATGTTGTGTTATATATTAAAAAGTTATGGAGGGATTATTTTGATTTACACTGCATTTACACCTTATGGAGCTTTTGGAGTTAAAGATAATAAAGAAGTTAATGGCTTAGAGGATATAGAATATAAAAAACTATTTAACGAGGATGAAATCCCAGATATAATGTTTAAATTAAAAACTCAGCCAAATAAAATAGCAGAAGAGCTAAAAGAAGAATGGGGAGATGAAGTTAAATTAGAAACCCTTAACCTTGAGCCATTCAATATAGGGGAGTTTTTAAGAAACAACCTATTTGAAGTTGGAAGGGAATTGGGATACTTCAACAACTATGATGAATTTAGAAAGAAGATGCACTATTGGGGAACTGAATTAACAAAAAAAGTTATAAAGAGTTATGCTCAACAAAAGGACAAAATCATTATCCAAGTTGCAGAGGCGATATCTGATTTAGATAAAGTATTAAATTTGCTTTCTGAAAGATTGAGAGAGTGGTATTCCCTCTATTTCCCAGAGTTAGACCACTTAGTTAATAAACATGAAGTTTATGCCAACTTAGTAACAAATTTAAAAAAGAGAGAAAACTTTACCAAGAGTCAGTTAAAAAAGATACTTCCATCAAAATTGGCTGGGAAAATCTCTGAGGAGGCAAAAAATTCTATGGGAGGAGAGTTGGAGGATTATGATTTGAACGCTATTGTTAAATTTGCTGAGGAAATAAATCACCTATATGAAAAGAGGAAAGAGCTATATGACTATTTAGAAAAATTAATGAATGAAGAAGCCCCAAATATTACAAAGCTCGCTGGTGTTTCCTTAGGAGCGAGATTAATAGGTTTAGCTGGAGGGTTGGAAAAATTATCTAAGATGCCAGCTTCAACAATACAAGTTTTAGGGGCTGAGAAAGCTCTATTCGCCCATTTAAGAAAAGGAGCTGAACCGCCAAAACATGGTATAATCTATAATCATCCTTTGATTCAAGGTTCTCCACACTGGCAAAGAGGGAAGATAGCAAGGGCATTAGCATGCAAATTGGCTATAGCTGCAAGAGCTGATTATATGGGAGATTACATAGCAGATGAACTTTTAGAAAAGTTAAATAAGAGAGTTGAAGAGATTAAAAGGAAGTATCCAAAACCTAAAAAGAAAAAGAAGAAAGAGAAACCTAAAGCAAAGAAAAAAGAAAAGAAAGGAAAAAAAGAAAAACCTAAGAAAAAGAAAGATAAGAAAAAAGACAAAAAAGGCAAAATGGAAAGAAAAGTTATAGGAAAAACAAAGAGTAGAAAATAGTCACTTTTTACCCTTTTTATTTTTTTCACGATAATGAACATACAAAACATACAACAATGCATCTACAACCACTATGGTAGTTGATATAATCCAGATTTTATCCATAATTCCCCTATTTTTGTGTTAGATACTTTTTTATTATGTTCTCAAGTTCTTTGTCATACTTCAAATAAACATCTCTTATAAATATTAATCTAACTATTAATGGAAATTTGCTAATTAATCTTATATAGCCATTTTCTATTTTATAACCTTTAAACTCATCCCATTTATAAAATGAAAATCCATATTCAATCCCATTCTCATAAATATTAATTTTAGCATTAATTAAAGAGTTAAAAATATTAAAAAGTGCAACTTCTTCAAATGCTATAATCTCCATGATAAAATTTTGAATAAATAAAAAGCTTTTTCCAAATTTAAATTTCCATAAGTTCATTTTTAAGGTTTTTAATAATTTCCCTTTATTAGTGGATAAAAATTTTATAAAATCCCAAAATCCAAAGATAATTAGTCCAATAAGATAGATTAAGGTTAATATTAAAATACACATCCAGAAATCCATAATTTTACTCTCCTCTAAATTTTTCTATTTGAGATTTAATGATGTTTTCAATCTCATCTTCATATTTTAAATAAATTCTTCGTGAAAAGATTTTTCCTTTTCCAATAAGCTTAATAAATCCATTTTCATGTTTTGCTTCTTTGATGTTATCCCAACCAATAAATTTATTTTGATAATAAATACCATTATCACAAATAAAAACATCTATCTCCCTATTAATTGAACTCCAGATAACAATTATCGACAGAACAATAAAAATCTCTGCAATTATTGAAGATATTGAAGTTGAACTACCATAAACTACATACAATAAAATATCAAATGCCACTAAACCAATAACCATCAATCCAAGGAATATGGGCATTGCCTTCTTATCAAATTCTCCTTTCTTCCCATATAACAAATTAATATAATGCATTTTAATCTTCTTTAAAACTCTGGTTTTAATCTTTGGTTGCATTTTTGCTATTTTATAGAAGATAAAGCTATTAATTAGTAAAGCAATTGCAAAAGGTAGGTTGGAATTCACAATATCCCCCTATATTTGATTTATGTGGGCTTTAGTAGATTTGCAAGCTTTTCGTCATATTTTAAATAATATAATCCATTCTTCCATCTAATAAACATAATTAATCAAAAAATTCTTATAATTTGTTTGAGTAGATAAAATTTTTGGGTGGGGTTGATGGACAAGTTAGACCTCTTAGTCGATATCTTAGAAACATATTTTCAAAAATGGGAACTTCAGCAGTTTTTAGAAGAGGCGGGGCTTAAAAAATCTGGAAATAAAAAAGAGCTGGCAGAGAGAATAATAAAAGAATCTGATTATGATTTTACCTATTTGTTATCAAGATTAACAAAAGATGAGTTATTTGATATTGTTGAAACCTACTTTGAGATAAAACTTCCTAAATCAACTACCAAACAAGAATTATTAGATATAATTTTTGAAAACATTGATATGGATGAGATTGAAGAAACTGAAACCCCATTAAACGAAGAGATTAAAAAATCAGAGAAAGAAGATGAAGAGTTGTTATTAAGAGTGTATAAACTTCTAAAGGATGGATTTAAGCCATATAGAATAGAAAATGAAGCTGACTTAGAAAATCAGTTGGTTGTTTATCTCCGTAGTAGTTTATCAAGTGAAATTGTCACTCCACAGAAAGCTGGAGCAAGTAGGGGAAATATCCATATTCCAGACATTGTCATCAAAAATATTGCAGTAGAGATTAAACACTTCTCCAAGGAAAGAAAGAGAAGGGACGAATGGGATAAAGCAATAGGACAAGTTATTAGATACAGAGTAGATGGAAAATATAGTGGGGTTATATTATTTTTGGTTGATGATGCTGGGATTGTTCCAGATTATTATAAGGAGTATGAAGATGTTATTCCATGGTTAAAGATAATAATTAAGAAATAATGCCTATTTTGTTCTGATAGCATTATTTATATATTCAGCACCATTATCTATTTTTTGGTGATAGAAATGGAAGACATTAAAATTAAAGAGATTTTTGAAAACATCTATGAAGTTGATTTAGGAGATGAATTAAAAAGAATAGCAACAAAATCTATTGTTAAGGGAAAGAAAGTATACGATGAGAGAATAATTAAAATTGGAGAGGATGAGTATAGAATCTGGAATCCAAATAAAAGCAAATTGGCAGCAGCAATAATTAAAGGTTTAAAAGTTATGCCAATAAAGAGAGATTCAAAGATTTTATACTTAGGGGCTTCAGCTGGAACTACCCCATCTCACGTAGCAGATATTGCAGATAAGGGCATTGTATATGCTGTAGAGTATGCACCAAGAATTATGAGAGAGCTTTTAGATGCATGTGCTGAAAGAGAGAACTTAATCCCAATTTTGGGAGATGCAAATAAGCCCCAAGAGTATGCAAACATTGTTGAAAAAGTAGATGTTATCTATGAAGATGTTGCCCAACCAAATCAAGCAGAGATTTTAATTAAAAATGCTAAATGGTTTTTAAAGAAAGGCGGTTATGGAATGATAGCAATAAAGGCAAGGAGTATTGATGTTACAAAAGACCCAAAAGAGGTTTTTAAAGAGCAGAAAGAGATTTTAGAGGCAGGAGGTTTTAAGATAGTTGATGAAGTAGATATTGAGCCGTTTGAAAAAGACCATATCATGTTTGTTGGTATCTGGAAAGGATAAAAATCTAATTAAATTGCTTTTTATAAGGAAAATAATTAATTTTTGAGGGATGCTTATGAGAGTTTTTGAAGTAATGAGAGAGACAAAAGAGACAAATGTTTATTTAAAAATAAACATTGATGGGACTGGAAAATATAAAATAGATACTGGAATCCCATTCTTTGACCATCTATTAGCTTCTTTTGCTAAACATGGATGTTTTGATTTGATTGTTAAAGCAAGAGGGGATTTAGAGATAGATGACCACCACACAGTTGAAGATGTTGGAATTTGCTTGGGTTTAGCCCTAAATCAGATTGAAAAGAGGAATATTTTTAGGTTTGGATGGGCAATAATTCCAATGGATGATGCAAGAGCTACAGTAGCTATTGATTTGAGTGGAAGGAGTTACTGCGTTGGCAACTATAAACCAAAGAGGGAATTTATTGGTGATTTAGCAACTGAAAACATAAATCACTTCTTTGAATCAGTGGCAAGCTATGGGATGCTAAATATCCATTATGAAGTAATTGGAAAGAACGAGCATCACAAAGCAGAGGCTTTATTTAAAGCTTTTGGGGTAGCTTTAGACTTAGCTACAAAAATTGATGAGAGGAAGGGGGTTATAAGCACTAAAGGGGAGGTTAAGTTGTAAAATTCTTATTTTTATGTTTAAAAAGAGTTTTTTATAAATTTGTTGATTATAAACTAAAATCTACAACATCCCCTTTCTCACATCTGGTAACTACAGAGGCAACAATATTCTTAGAAAATAGTATAGCATTTGTTGGTTTTATAAAAGTAAAGACTGCTTTAAAGCCCTCTTCTATCAAACCAACGTTATCAAGCTTCAAAATCTTTGCATTGTTTATTGTAGCCATTTTTAAAATATCCTTTGGCTCTATGTGGTAGAGTCTATAAATAAAGTCCGTCTCTTTAAATATTGAAGGAGAGTTTGCCATGAAGTTATCTGTCCCAATTCCAACCAATAAGTTATCGTTAAGCTCATTTAAATTTGGCATTCCTACATTGAAAGATAAATTAGCCCTTACACAAGCAACAACTGGGATGTTATTTTCTTTCAATAACTCTAAGTCATTAGATGTTAGATGAGTTCCATGAACAACAAAATCTGGTTTTATTCCTAAATCTATTAACCTCTCAACCTCCGTCATACCATATTTGTTTAAGCTATACTCTACAGCCCCTCTATGCTCAGCTGCATGTATAGCAAACAATTTCTTATCATCTTTTTCTTTAAACCTCCTAAAAACTCTAAATATTAGTTTTAACTCATCGTCTTCAAATTCATTAGCTCCACTCAGCCCTAAACCATTGGATATTTTTAAAATCTCTTTAATCTCATCATTATCAACCTTTGTAGGTCTTCCCAAGATTATTGCCTTTGGATAATCGTAGCATTTTAAGGCAGTTTTTAATAAATTAATCCCTTTAACCCCATTTTCCCTAAAATCACAAAAATATTTTATCCCATGCTCTTTCATATCTTTTAAGCCAAGTTTCATGCCTTCAATTAATATATCATCACTACACTCTGCCAAATATCTATGCTTCAAACCATTTGGAGGTTTAACCAACTCATCCAAAGTTTTATTAATACCTATATCCTTTATACTATTATCAGCTATGTGAGTGTGGGCATTTATTAATGGTGGGATAACAAGTCCTTTAAACTCAATAAGCTCATTACTATGCTCATTTGTAAAACCTTTAATAATCCCATCTTCAATAACTAAAACTCCTTTTCTTATTTCAAAATCCTCTCCATACAAGAATTGGCTTTTTAATAGCAAGAACATCACCACTGAGGATGTTTATGATTGATAACAAGATAAAATTAGGAGTAAAGATTGTATTGCTAATAATCCTATTGCACTGCCTTATATCAATTTTTAACTTAGAGACCTATATAATGCTACTTGGCAAGTATCAAAACCAGATAATGATTATAGCTATAATTATTTTATCTGGGCTTATTGTTGTAGATATTGCCTCAGAGATATTTAGAAAGTATGCAAGAAAGAGGGAAGAAAAAGCTGGAGAGTATCTAACTCTAAATTATATTTTTAAGTATTTTGTATATCTTTGCGTTGCCTTAATGATTTTTGGTGTTATCTACCAAAATGTATCGTCTTTAGTTGTTTCAGTTGGGTTAATTGGGGCTGCTATAACCTATGCCCTACAAAAGCCGATTTTGAACTTTGCTGGGTGGATAATAATCCTATACACAAGAACAATAAAGATTGGAGATAGGATTTATATTAAAAATATAGGGGCTGGAGATGTGTTCGATATAGATACTCAGCACATTTATTTAAGTGAATTAACAACAGATAATTTTGAACCAACGGGGAGAGTTTTAATTATCCCAAATTCTTATATATTTACCGCTTCAATAGAAAACCTTACAAAAGGGTCACCATATATTTGGGATAATATAATTGTCCATTTTACATACGACAGCAACATAGAAAAAGCTGAAAATATTGTTTTTGAATCAGCCGATGAAGTTGTTGGAGATTTAATGAGAGAATTGTATAAAAAGTGGTCTAAGAGAAAATATCTCATTTCAAGGAAATTATCTGATAAGCCAATAGTAAGGATTGGAATAACAAGGAGCTCTTTTTATGTAAAGGTAATTTATTTAGTAAATGTTTATGAAAAAGCAAAAATAAGTGCTGAAATTTATAAAAGAATCTTAGAAAAAGTAAATAAAGAAAATGATGTAAAATTAGCTTATCCACAC
Organism: Methanocaldococcus sp. FS406-22; assembly: GCF_000025525.1. NCBI lineage: Archaea > Methanobacteriati > Methanobacteriota > Methanococci > Methanococcales > Methanocaldococcaceae > Methanocaldococcus > Methanocaldococcus sp. FS406-22. The sequence goes on along the minus strand of NC_013887.1, from coordinate 1,453,403 downwards.
ATTAAGGCAGTTATTAAATCTGAAAACAGCATTAAAAATACGTGATTATTATGCTCCTAAAATATTTAGATGAATTTAAAGAAATAGATTTTTTAAAGGCGTTGAACGATTATAAGTTACTAATAATCTCCAAGTTAAAATATATTTTTGAAGAAAATAAGGAATATGAGAGAGATTTAAGAAATTATTCAAATTTTGATAATATAGAAAAAGATAAATTAGACGCTCTAATCGATTATCTCCTAATTATTTTATTATCCCACACATCCTACTTTAATGCATTTGTAAAAAATTATGCTGAAATGAAAAAATTTGAAGTTATGAAGAATCTTCCAAATAAAATTTCCGTCTGGGAATTTATAAAAACTGCTTCAAAATCAAGAAATAACGATTTACACTTAGAGCGATTAGATTTAGAAAACGGATATGTTGATATAACTGAAATTAAAGAGATCTATGCAAGAGAATTTATTAGAGTAGAGTTAAAAAAACTCGGAGATATGGCTAAACAGGTAAAACTGCCAGATGATGATATAATAAAAAAATTATTAGACGAGATAAATAATTACCTAAAAGATAAAATTAAATATGAGCATATTGAAGGTATTAAAGCATTAAACTTTAAAGGAAATATCCCGTTAGAATGGCATCCGCCATGTATTAGAGGGATTTTAAACGACATTTTAAGTGGTGGCTCTCCATCGCATTATGCAAGAAGAAGTTTTGTAGTTTATTGGTTCTGTGCTAAATTTAACCCTAATTTAAGACCTTTAGATAAGAATGGAAATTTGGTAAATATCTCAGCCACAGATATTGCCTCTGAGGAAGAAATTGAGAAGTTTATAGATGAACTTATTGAGATGATGTTTAAGAACGTTGAAGATTTCGATGAAAAGAAGACAAGATACTATATTATGCACAATATTGGCTATAAAGTAGGTCATGGAAGATTAACCCATTGTGAGTATTGCAAAAACTGGCAATCTGATGGAGGAAAAGGATTAAGTTATTACTGCAAACCAGATGAGATTTGTAAGAAAAAGTTTATTATTCATCCTTTAGATTACCTCTGCTACAATATAAATAGGCATCTAAAGAAAGAGAAATTTAAGAAGATGAAAAAGGAGGATAGAAATGGAAATAATAAATGAGTTCTTAGATATTGAGGTTCTGCTATCTCCAACTGTCTATGAAAAGCTAAAAGATTTTGCTGAAGAAAAAATTAACCTCTTAATTGAAAAAATTAAAGAATTTAAAAAATACAACGACGCTTTTATTTTGTTGGATGAGAAGTTTTTAGACATTTTTTTACAAAAAGATTTGAATGAAATAATAAATGAATATAAGGATTTTGATTTTATATTTTACTATACTGGAGAAAAAGTTGAAGAAAAACTTAAAGAAATAAAAGAAGAAATTGAAAAAGAAACTAAAGAGAAAATAGAAGTAGAAAAGGTAGAATTCATAAAGAAAGAAGAAAAACCAGAACTAATAAAAAAACCTGAGGAAGACCTTGAGGAAAAATTAAAACAACTAATTTCCAAAGAAGAAAAAAAGGAAGATTTTAATGCTGAGAGAGCTAAAAGGTATGAAAGAATATCAAAAATAAGAGAGAGTGTAAGTAGCAGAATAAAGTGGATAGCTAAGGATATAGATGCTATAATTAAGATATATGACGATTCAGACGTTTCTGGAAAATCCACATGCACTGGAACCATTGAAGATTTTGTTAAATACTTTAGAGACAGATTTGAAAGATTAAAGGTTTTTATTGAAAGAAAGGCTCAGAGGAAAGGATATCCTTTAAAGGATATAAAGAGGATGAAAGGGCAGAAGGATGTTTTTGTTGTAGGAATTGTTAGTGATGTGGATACAGCAAAGAATGGGAATTTAATAGTCAGAATTGAAGACACCGAAGATGAGATAACCTTAATTTTACCAAAAGAAAAAATTGAAAGAGGGCAGTTGCCGGACGATATTTTGTTGGATGAAGTTATTGGAGCCATTGGAACTGTTAATAGAACAGGAAGTTCAATATATGTTGATGAAATTATACGACCAGTATTTCCACCAAAAGAGCCAAAAAGAATTGATGAAGAAATATATATGGCATTTTTATCAGATATTCACGTTGGAAGTAAGGAGTTTTTACATAAAGAGTTTGAAAAATTCGTTAGATTTTTAAATGGAGATGTTGATAATGAGTTAGAGGAAAAAGTTGTTAGCAGATTAAAATACATCTGCATTGCTGGAGATTTGGTTGATGGAGTTGGAGTTTATCCCGGACAGGAGGAGGATTTATATGAAGTAGATATTATGGAGCAGTATAGAGAGATAGCAATGTATATAGAACAAATTCCTGAGCATATAAGCATAATAATCTCTCCCGGAAACCACGATGCTGTTAGACCTGCAGAACCTCAACCAAAACTGCCTGACAAAATAGCAAAGCTATTTAATAGGGATAATATTTACTTTGTAGGGAATCCATGCACTCTCAATATTCATGGCTTTGATACCTTATTATATCACGGTAGAAGCTTTGACGACTTAGTTGGGCAGATAAGAACAGCAAGTTATGAAAATCCAGTAACTATTATGAAAGAATTGATAAAAAGAAGATTATTATGTCCAACCTATGGAGGAAGATGTCCAATAGCCCCAGAACATAAAGATTACTTAGTTATAGATAGGGATATTGATATTTTACACACTGGACATATACACATTAATGGTTATGGAATTTATAGAGGAGTTGTTATGGTTAATAGTGGGACTTTCCAAGAACAGACAGATTTCCAGAAGAGAATGGGAATTAGCCCAACTCCCGCAATAGTCCCAATAATAAATATGGCAAAGGTTGGAGAGAAAGGACATTATTTAGAATGGGATAGAGGGGTTTTAGAGGTTAGATATTGATTTTTTGGGGATGAGATGGGCTTTATGTTAGCTATAAAAAAAGCATTTAAGGGCATAAAATACCTATACACTGATAAAAACTGGAATGTGATAGATAACATTTTCTTAATGCTGATTATATTTTTTACAATTTTATCTAAAACAACTGCTGATAGTGAGTCCCTATTTTTGCTGAATACTCTAATATTTATGTTTATATTGCTATCTATGCTTGTTAGACATCTGATGTTTCGTAAAACCTACGAAATGTTTAATCGGTTTAAATTTGCATCTGCATTTATGAAATCAATGCTTATAATTACTGTATTGATATCAATATTTGCAGTTATTGAACTCATCTATATAATTATAGCAATAAATCTCTAAAATTCTACAAATACAGCAATGAAAAGCAATAATAACAGTATAGGCATAATAAAAGCTAAAATAACTGTAATTATTTGGTTTGATATTCCAAAATAACTCAATAGTTTAGGCACAAAATACCAACATGCAATCATAAAACATAGTGAAATCCACAATATTAAGGTATCTTTAGAGATTTTAATAGAAGGAAGTTTTTTATAGATAATAATCTCAAAAAGAGTTCTAATGATAATATAAACAATAACAAAAACTATGATGTTGAATTTAAGGTTAAACAGTTTAATAAAAAGTATTGTTGTAGCTAAGCTAATCAATGATACAATGATTTTATCTCTTTTAATGTTTTTATTTAAGTTGGAGAATTCCTTAAAGTCATTATCAACTCCAAACATTCTCTTAAATAGTAGGTTTAAACAAAAGATAAATATGCATCCAAAAATAAATATTGATGCAATGAGAACTATAAGGCCAATATCCACTATTTCACCATTTTTTGGATTTATATTTATCTTAACCATACATTGATTTAAATTTTTCCATCAAATAATTTTGGTGAGAAGATGCAAATAATCCCAGTTATTGATTTAATGAATAAGATAGCTGTGCATGGAAAAAGTGGGAATAGGGATGAATATAAACCACTAAAATCAGTTATCTGCAATTCACCAAATCCAATTGATGTAGCAATGGCATATAAAGAAAGAGGAGCTGAAACTATCTATATAGCGGACTTAAACTTTATAATGGGTAATGGAGACAACTTTGAGGTTATAAAAGAGATAGATTTTGTAAATAAGATTGTTGATATTGGAGTAAAGAGAAGAGAGGACTTAGAAAATATCAAAAAAATTTTAAATAAAGATGATAAGGCAATTGTAGCAACAGAGACATTAAAGGATATTGAATTGCTTAAAGAAAAAGACATAGTTGTTAGCTTAGATTTCAAAAATGGAGAGCTTTTATTAGATAAAAATTTTAAAGATTATAGTTTGGATGGAATACTATCTTATGTCAGAGAGGATACTCCACTAACAATATTAGATATTTCTTCAGTTGGAACTCAAAGAGGTATTAATGTAGAGCTTATAAAATATGTCTTAGATAAAACCAACAATCCAGTATATGTTGGTGGTGGAATTAAAGGGATGGATGATTTGGAGCTATGCTATAATTTGGGGGTTGATGGAGTTTTGATAGCAACGGCAATACATAAAGGGATTTTAGATTTGGAGGAAATTATTAGTAAATTTAGTGATAAATATGACAGAAAATAAATAGATATTTTAAAGTCATTTGTTGATGAACTAAAAAAGAACTATAAAGAAAAAATTGTAAAAATTATTCTTTATGGTTCAGTAGCGAGGGGAGAAGATAGGGAAGATTCTGACATAGATGTTTTAATTATTAACAAACTATGATTCATTTAAAATGCAGAAATTAGTTTCTGATGTTGTTATTAAAATATTGCTTGAATATGGCATCTATATTTCAGCAAAAGTTCTTTCAGTTGAAGAATTCAACCAAATAAAGAGGCTAAATACTTCTTTCTATAGAAATATATTAAAGGATGGTGTTGTAGTTGAATGAAGTTGAATTATTTGCTATACTTAATTTTTAATGGGCAATAGGTGGGGCGATGAATAAGCTTACTAAGGCAGTTGGAGTAATTGTAGGCTTAGTGGTGGGAGCAATTATTTCTGTGTCAATTCCTGGATTTAATTTAGCTTTCTTTATTTTTATAATGTTATTACTTATTCTACTACTGTGTTCAGAAGAAAAATACAAAAAATTTATACAATCAATTATCTCTTTACTATTGTTAGTGACATTATCAGTAATATTATTAATTTTTAAAATAATAATCCCTCAAAACTATATACCTCAAAATCCAGAACTTTTTGTTTTATATATTTATGCTGTTTTTTCAACACTTATGATTCTTTCAGATTTTAAAGAAGAAATTATAGAAATTTTTGATTGGAATACTACTGAAATCCTAAAACTCACTTTTCAGAATTATCTTTTTATTTTATCAATAGTAGCATCAATTGCAGTAGCATTGGTTTTAAGTCATGTAGGATATTTAATTCTTAATACTACAAACAGTACAATTTCAGATTTTCTAATGTCAAATGCAAAATATGTTGAGAATGATTGTGGTAATTTCCTTACAGTAGGAGGTATCTTAGCAACTATCTCAGCATTACTTGTATCAATTTCTTGGGTTATTATTCAAACATCATCAGATAGGTTAAGTAATATTTTAATGTGGATATGGGTTAGAGATGAGAGATTTCTAACTTTTGTAGCATTTTCATTTACCACTGTGTTTTTACTTATCCTTATTTCATTAACTCATGTCCAATTACACGTAATTGATTACGGAATTATTTATTACATCATAATGTTAAATTTCTTAATGTATGGCTTATATATAAAAGCATTTGCAAATGTTATAAATCCAAAATATGCAGTTGATTTAATTCTAAGGGGTAGAGATAGAGGAGACACATCGGGAGGTTATGGTGATTTAACTGATGCTGAATCAAGATTATATGCAGTTTATGAAATTATTAAGAAGAGAATTGAAGCAAAAGATGTTTATGCAGTAGTAAAGTGTTTAAATATGATAAATAAAAATTTTGATAAATATTGGATGTTTATTGAAGATGAAAATCGTGAAAAATACCTCAAAGATTTTTTAGATATACTTAATAAATTAAAAGCTAAGTATAGAAAAAGCTGTATAAGTAGTATAAATTGGAAAAATGAGCCATATTCAGAAAAAGGATTAGAAGCTTTTAAAAATCTAATTGATAAATGTGACGAGAAACTTGAAACCATTAGAAATAATCCAAACTAAATTTCTGGTGATAAAATGAACTATAATGACATCCTTGAAAAGATGCTAAATGGAGAGTTAAAGCCATATCAATTGGATAAGATGTTCAACTCAAAAATAGCCACTGAAATTAGAAGAAAATTCATTGAAAAGAAGGTTGGAATAGAGTTTAAGCATATCTGCAATTACTCAATAGATGAAGAAATGGCTATGAAGAAGAATATAGAAAATATGATTGGAGCTATCCAAATACCATTAGGCTTTGCTGGGCCTTTAAAGATTAACGGAGAATATGCAAAGGGAGAGTTTTATATCCCATTGGCAACAACTGAAGGAGCTTTGGTGGCATCAGTTAATAGAGGTTGCTCAATAATAACAAAATGTGGGGGGGCAACTGTTAGAGTTATAGATGATAAGATGACAAGAGCTCCTTGCTTAAAAACAAAGAGTATTGTAGATGCCATTAAAGTTAGAGATTGGATTAAAGAAAACTTTGAAAAGATAAAGGAAGTTGCTGAATCAACAACAAGGCACGGAAAGCTAATAAAAATAGAACCAATTTTAATCGTTGGTAGAAATCTATATCCAAGATTTGTATTTAAAACTGGAGATGCCATGGGCATGAACATGGTTACCATTGCCACAGAAAAGGCATGCAACTTTATAGAAGAAGAACTAAAAAAAGAGGGCATATTTGTTAAAACAGTTGCTGTTAGTGGAAACGCCTGTGTAGATAAAAAGCCAAGTGGAATGAATCTAATTAATGGTAGAGGTAAGTCTATTGTAGCAGAGATTTATTTAGAAGAAAAAGAGGTTAATAAATATTTAAAAACAACATCTGAAGCAATTGCTGAAGTAAATAGGTTAAAGAACTATATAGGTTCAGCAATAAGCAACAGTATGGGATTCAATGCCCATTATGCAAATATTATTGGAGCTATATTCTTAGCTACTGGGCAAGATGAGGCTCAAATAGTCGAAGGTAGTTTGGGAATAACAATGGCAGAAGTTGAAGATAACGGACTATACTTTTCAGTTACACTTCCAGATGTTCCAATAGGGACTATTGGAGGGGGGACAAGGGTTGAAACTCAGAAAGAATGCTTAGAGATGCTTGGTTGCTATGGAGATAACAAAGCTTTAAAGTTTGCTGAGATTGTTGGAGGGGCTGTGTTAGCTGGAGAGTTATCTCTATTAGGAGCTTTAGCTGCTGGTCACTTAGGAAAAGCTCATCAAGAATTAGGTAGATAATTATGAGAGATGCCTATTTAATGATGGTCTTAATGGATGCATTGGAAGAGATATTTGATTTAAAAGAAATCCTAAAAAGCCCTATAAAGAATAGAAAAGTTGTATTATTTGTTAGTTTGGTTTTTATCTTATCTTTAACAATTTCGTATATTTTAATAGCTGATGTAAAATATTTCTCATATTTAGGAAATATAATCTTCCAAAACTTTCAAAAACATGTTGAAAATCTAAAAATCACATTAAATGAAGATAGCTCAGCCATAATACTGGCCATTTGGAAAAATAACCTAACTGTCTGTATTTTAAACTATATCATTGGGATTTTCTCAATATTCGTTATTGTATTGAACTCTTACATAATGTCATACGTACTCTATAAATTTGGCATTAAAAGTTTCATCTATTTAGTTTTACCACATGGAATCATTGAAATTCCAGCTTTAATACTTTCAGCATCAAGTGGGGTTTTATTTAACATTGGGTTAGTGAATTTCCTTATAAATATCAAATTTGGAACTAAAAGAGAAGTTTTATATTACATAAAAGAGTCCTTAAAATTACTTATCCTATCTATGCTCCTATTTATAGTTGCTGGAATTGTTGAAGGTACTATAACCTTTCATATTGCTAAAACCATGTTCTCTTAAAATTAAATCTCTAGGTAAATATAAAAAAGAAAATAAAATAACTCGTTTTTCCCATAAGGATTTTGTTATATTTAGTATCTTAAAAATTAATAATGGGGGTATACCAATAGGGGGCAAAGCCCCCTATGGAACATAAAATAACTCGTTTATCCTCTCGGTTCTTTTGCTTTTGGTCTTAAACCTTTGTATCCACATTTTCTACACTTTGTAGCTCTCCAAGGGTTTCTTGCATTACATCTCATACAAATCTTTTTCATAAATAACCTTTTCATTGCTTCTTCAAATGGCATTTTTATCACCTATAAAGATTTTTGATAATTTTAATAACTTTCCACTATTAAAACTTTTGATTAAGGTATGTTTTTTGAATCTCTACAACTTCCATTGAATTTTTAGCATTTGAGTATCTCTCTAATAATTCATTATTAACATTTATAAATGTTTCTGCCCATTTGAAACAACCAGTTAAATCCAATGCCTCATCCTTAAAGTTAGTTATATATAAAGCGGCGATGAAAGCTTCTAATGTCGAAAGCATGCATGGCTTACCATAATTTATTGGATTGCAGGCAATTAAAAACGGTAGAGACCTTTGATTTTTAAATTTAAATTTCTTAAACATTAACTCTGCTTCTTTCCATGAACAATCAAGAGCTGTTATACCAAATTTTTCCACTATCTTTTTATCTTCTGGAGATAGAGCTTTTTCAGCATAAGGATTTAGAATTATTGAGTTTTTTGGAACTTTATAAGGGTTTTTTAACAAAATGGCTTTATTCATCTTAGCCATTTTTAAGGATGTGCATTTTTTTGGATTGCACTGATTTGCATGATATATGAAAAGCTTTGGCATTGTTATCACAATTTTGTGAAATGGTAAAGAAAATTAAGTAATATAAGTAGTATTTATTTTTTTCCATAGAGACAAAATTAAATATTAATTCCTTCTCCACAATGTATAGCCAATAATTATATAAATTATTATAATAATTCCATATAAGTAGTAATTTAGTGTTTTATTTTTAGATTTTTCAGATGATGTTTCGTTGGTAGAATTTATAGTAGAATTTACTATTTTGTTGGCAGAATTTTGAGCAGTTTTATTGCTCAACTCATTCAAATTAGCTATTTTTTTACATGTTTTTCCGTCAAATATGTATAATGACAAGTCATATCCGACTAAAAGGAACTCTTTTCCATTATAGGCTATATATCTGGGTGTTATATTCCTCAAATCTATTATTTCAGTGGCTCTACCATCATTTAAGTTAATTTTTTCAATACCTGCGATGTCATACCACTTCGTAGAGTAGACTACGTAAATATTATTTTTGTCTATAGGATAAACATCCCATACTCCTTTATCTAGGTCAATAGTTTTTACTATAGTTAGGTTGTTGTCTAAGAAGTATAATTTATCATCAATAAAAATCCACTGATTTCTGTATTTATCATATACAATATACGGTGAGAAACTAATACTCTTATAACCATAAAATGTACCATTATATTTTACAAGGCAGGATATGTAATTATCCACATCGTTTAATTCCCCATTTTTTTCTAAATAAGTAACTACCAAGTCCCCCTCAACATAAATAAGCCAATATTTATCTTTTGAGTTATAATCAAAAGAAATAGGAGAAAACGGCTCCATTTCAAAGTGATAAGAGTAGTAATTTTTAGAGTGATTAACATAATTAAATAAATAATTTGCCAACTTTGAATGTAAGTCATAACGGCTATTCCCAATAAATTCTAAGCTATTAGAAGATTTGTTATATCTAAATCCAAGTATTATTGGCTTTGCTCCCATCCCCATCTTATTATCAAAACATGCTAATGCTTCATCATTATTATTACTTTTTAACTTGTAATACCATCCTAAAGCTAACCTCCACAAATATAACGTTCTATTTTCGATATCTAATCTACCTATATCACGCCCATCCCAAGTATCACATATAATAAATGTCTTATTTCCTAAACAAAAACTGTCTAAAAAATATTGGAAATAATATTCCTTGACTATATCCTCATATGTGTAAGTTACATTTACACAAGATATAATATATTTCTTCGGAGTTATGTTGTATAAAGTTCCGTTGTATAAGTAGATATTATTGTTGTATATAATTATCCAATTATTGTCAAACATTGGTCTAATGATAACATATTTGTCATCGAAATCATCACTTGATGCACTTACTGGAATAATCGAAATTATCAAAATAAAACTCAAAAAAATAAGATATTTTTTTAGCATTATTTCCACCTCCCAAAATCGTGATAGATGATTATATCTTCCATAATCCCCCACATTTTTATAGCTTTTTAGGTTTTTAATGAGTTTTTCCACAATATATAGCCAACAATTACATAAATTATTATAATAATTCCATATAGGTAGTAATTTACCGTTCTGCTTTTAGAGGTATTATTATTTATTACGTTAGTTTTGTTATTGGAACTAATACTTTTATTGTTCAATTTATTTAAAGGCATTTGAATATTTTCATTGCACGATTCATTCAAACTACCAACTTTTTTACATGTTTTACCGTCAAAGGTATATAATGACAAGTCATATCCGACTAAAAGGAACTCTTTTCCATTGTAGGCTATATATCTGGGTGTTATATTCCTCAAATCTATTTCAGTGATTCTACCATCATTTAAGTTAATTTTTTCAATACCTAAGTAATGGATTATATAGATGTTGTTTTTATCAACTGGAAAAATACCTCCTATGTGTTTGTTTGGATTAATAATTTTTACTATACTTAGGTTGTTATCTAAAATGTATAATTTTCTATTATAAACGCTAATCCATTGATTTCTGTATTTATCATATACAATCTGAGATAATGGGAAATTTATGCTTCTATAACCATAAAATGTACCATTATATTTTACAAGGCAGGATATGTAATTATCCACATAGTTTAACCTACCATCTTTTTCTAAATAAGCAACTACCAAGTCCCCCTCAAGATAAATAAGCCAATATTTATCTTTTGAGTTATAATCAAAAGAAACGGAAAATGGCTGAATTTCTAATTCATAGAAGTAGTAATTTTTAGAGTGATTAACATAATTAAATAAATAATCCGCCAACTTTGAGTTTAATCCATAAAAATCATCTCCAACCCATTCCAAGCTATTAGAAGATTTGTTATATTTAAATTCAACTATTATTGGCTCTGCTCTCATCCCTTCTTTGTCATCAAAACATGCCAATGCCTCTTTATTATTACTTTTTAAAGTATAGTATTGTCCAAGAACTCTGCCCTCTAAATATAATGTTCTATTGTTAATGTCTAATTTACCTATATGGCATCCATCCCAAGCATTAAATACAACATAAGTCTTATTTCCTAAACAAAAACTGTTTAAATAAGGATAACGACTGTCAATCTCATCATTGGAGTATGTTTTATTAATATAGAGGATATATTTCGGAGTTATGTTGTATAAAGTTCCGTTGTATAAGTAGATATTATTGTTGAATAGGATTATCCAACTATTGTTCAACATTGGTTTGACGATAATATAATCATCACTTGATGCACTTACTGGAATAATCGAAATTATCAAAATAAAACTCAAAAAAATAAGATATTTTTTTAGCATTATTTCTACCTCCTAAAAATTAATGAGAAATAGTTACTACCATTCTGGACAAGTACCTCTAACTTTATCGATAAATTCCTTTTTTATGTCAAAATAATATGCCCTTCTTTGCCAAATATCTCTGCCAGTTAATGACTTTCTAAGTATTATGTAATCACATGCTCTATTTATTAAGTCAGGAAAATCATTTATCTGACCATCTACTTCCATTTCTATGTATCCATTAGGAATTTCTTTTATCCAGTTTAAAATATCTAAAAGTTTTGTTCTGCCATATTGTATATATTCTTTATATTTTTTGACCTTAGATTTCCAAGACTCTCTTTCGTCATCGCTCGCATCTTTTTTACAATTCCAAAGATAATTGTATTTCCATGCTTGATAGTAATGTGGTTGAACAAATACATAGTCAAAATACTTTGATAATGTTTTTATATCAGTATTATCAGGATTTTCTATATCGTTAAGATATGGTATCCATATAAATTCTTGATGTCGTTCATTTCTTATGTATTCAGATAATTCATTTAACTCAAAATCGGTTATATACTCATCTTTTACCTGATTGGGATATTCCAAATTCCAATAAAATCCAATTTGATAATCACTCGTATTATCGTGAATTCCATCCACATACCCTTTCCAATACTCTAATCCTCTTTTTTCTCCTTTATCATCTCCTCCCTTTCTATAATATGGAATTGCAACGAAATAATCTATTCCTCTTAAATATTGGTCTACCCATTTTCCAAGTTCTTTACCATCATTGTATCCATTATCATACGAAAAACCACTTTGTGGAATGTCACTACCTTCCTTAACTTCCAAAGCTATTGCATAGTTGAATTTTCTATTTAATAAGTCACTAACTTCTCCATTAAATTCTTTTTCATAGCAGTTAGTATATTTATTATATGTAAAATACCATAAAGCGTATCTGTATTCAGATTTATATTCAGGCTTAGGCTTAGGAGGAATATAAATATCCCCTCCCATTATTCCACCCTCAAATAATCTTTGCATGTATTTACTAATCTATCAAACACTCTAACATCTTTACTTTTTATATAATCGGCATATAATTCATCTAACTCTCTTATGTATTCATTATGATAAATTTTAACTAAATTAACCATACGTCCAATGTCATACTCTTTCATAGCGTTATAAAATTCATTTAAAGCATGCTCTTTTCTTTCTTCATCCATTAAAACTTTTTTCTCATAGAAAATCTTTGATTTTACTAAACCCTTCCCCAGATTATACAATATAGGACAAAACACACATACGTGATAGCAACTTGAAATTAGGTTTTTATCTAACTTTTCATATTCTTTAACAAGCTCTTCTCTTGAGATATTTAAGTGAATAAAAGGAGGAAATAGGTTATAATCCCTACACCACATTAAAAATCGTTCTTTATCTTTAATATGTCCCTCCATTGATGACGCCACAATTCCTCCTTTGAAATTTTTAATACCTTCCCAAACTACACAATCATAATGATAATCATGTTCATTTTTCTCTAAGGTTATTTTGCACTCTCCACATTCAATAAATCTATGTTTAACATTATTTGCTTTCATAATCCATTTTATTTCTTCCCTTATCCATTTTGGACTTCTATCTGAAATAAAGGTTACTGCCTCAAAATCAAAACCATACTCCTCCCTAAACTTTAATAAATAACTTAACAACACCCTATTTTTCATTCCATGAGAATATAGGATAGTTTTATTATCAGTTTCCTTAATTAAATCCCAAATATTCCCATACATAAAACCACCAAATTACAAAAATCTATATTATTTTTTAAGTAATCTTGATTTATAAAAATTTTATTATTTCTTTAATTTGAATAAATAAATCTATAAAAGTAATATTAACGTTTTAATATTCTTACCTACAAATACAAAATCCCCGATTTTTAATCTTTCCTATTATTGTGGTGATAAAATATGAAAAATATTGAAATTCTCTTAGACAATCCAAAAAAGGCAATTATTGAAGTCTCAAAGCCAATAATTGTTGCCACATTTGTTGAATCAATATATAGCTTAGTCGATAGCATCTGGGTCTCTGGATTAGGAGCAGATGCCTTAGCTGCTGTGGGAGCAAGTTTTCCAATATTAATAAGTATTTACGCAGTTAGCTGGGGTTTAAGCATTGGGATTAGCTCTGGAATAGCGAGGAGGGTTGGAGCAAAAAATAAAGAAGAGGCGGATGAAGTTGCTAATCATGCAATTATCTTAGCTCTAATTGCTGGAATTTTGTATATTATAGCTGTATATCCAAATCTTGACACACTATTTAGCTTAATGGGCACTTATGGAAATTGTAAGTCATTAGCTATACAATACTCCGGTATATTAGTTTTAGGAACTCTTATATTTACAATCTGTGATGCATTGTATGGTATATTTAGGGGGGAGGGGAACACAAAAATAGTGATGATAGCAAGCGTTATAGGAACTTTAACAAACATCATCTTAGACCCAATATTCATCTACTTATTAAACTTAGGAATAAGTGGGGCAAGTTATGCAACATTGATAGCTGTAATTATCTCCCTCTTAATTCTATCTTATAGTTTATTTATAAAAAAATCATGCTATGTTACTGTTAAATTATCAAAATTTAAGCCAAATTTAAATATTATAGCTGATTTAATTAGAGTTGGCGTTCCTTCAGCATTAATAGAGATGACTGTGGCAGTATCATTTTTTATAATGACATCAATAATAATGATAGTTGGTGGAAGTAAAGGCTTAGCAGTATATACTGGAGCTTTGAGGATAACAGAATTTGGTTTTATTCCAATGTTAGGTCTGGCAAGTGGAGCTACTTCAGTTATAGGAGCTACTTATGGGGCAAAGAGCTTTGAAAAGTTAAAAACAGCTTATTTTTACACAATAAAAGTTGGAGTTTTAATGGAAATTGTAATAGTTGCTTTAATAATGCTCTTAGCTCCAGTGTTGGCTTATCTCTTTACTTATACTGAAGTTTCTATGAGTATTCATGAAGAACTTGTTAAAGCTTTAAGAATAGTTCCACTATATCTATTATTCAGCCCTTTCATCTTAGCAACTTCAGCAATGTTTCAAGGAATTGGAAAAGGAGAAAAATCTCTAATAATTTCCATATTTAGGTCTTTGATATGTCATATATCTTATGCTTATGTGTTTGCAGTAATCTTAGGTTTGGGAATGCTTGGAATATATGGAGGTTTAGTGACTGGAGAATTTACAGCTGGAATTTTTGCGTTTTTATTTGGAGTTTTAACTGTAAAAGCATTAATTAAATATAAAGAGGGATGATTATGATTGGATATGTTCTGAATGGAGAGCATGAAGAACTTCCTTTTGGAGAATTAAAGGCTTTGTTAGATATCTTCAACTATAACGGAAAAATTGAGAGATTAAAAAGATATGTCATAACTGAAGACAGTCCAGCTAAAGAGATTGTCAGAAGAAGCGGATACATAGATGAGGGGCATAGAATAATATTTAGATATGATTTAGAAGAAAAAAGTGCTAATTTAGCAGATAAAATTGTTGATGACTTTATAAACTCATTTAAAGAGTTCTTAGAGGATAAAAGCTATCCAGATATTGATGAAAGTAAATCTTATGCTGTCAGAGTTCTAAAACTTCACAAAGATGAATTTACTAAATCTATAGATTCATTAAAGATTGAGAGAGAAATTGGTGGAATTATAAAACTAAAAACCAACGCAAAGGTAAATTTAACAAAACCAGACATTTTAGTTAGAGTTGTTATTTTAGAAGATAGTTTCTTTATCTCTAATGTATTAGAAATGAGAGATAGAGAATACTTCCAAAAGAACAGACCACATTTAAGAAAATACTTCCACCCTGGTTGTATGCTTCCAAAGCTTGCAAGGGCTATGGTAAATTTGGCAAGAGTTAAAGAGGGAGATATAGTCTTAGACCCATTCTGTGGAACTGGAGGATTTTTAATTGAAGCTGGTTTAATTGGAGCTAAACTTATCGGCTGTGATATAGATTGGAGAATGGCCTCTGGGACTTTAATTAATCTTGAAGAATACAACTTATTGGATAAAGTAATAAAAGTTAAGAGATTAGATGCAAAGTATGTAAAAAAGTTTTTAAATGAATTAAACATAGAAAAAGTCGATGCCATTGTGACAGACCCTCCTTATGGAATATCAACAGCAAAAAAGGGTGAGATTGAGAAAATTTTGGAGATGCTCCCAGATGTTGTTAAAGATAACGGCTACTTTGTCTTTGCATATCCAAAGGAGATTGAGCTTGATATGAAATTAGAGGGACTTTATAAGGTATATATCCATAAGGGGCTGATTAGACACATCCATGTTTATAAGAAGATTTAAATTATTACATTTACTAAAAATATTTATGAAAATTTATGAAAAATTAATTAAATTGTAAGTCAAATATTTAAATACCTAACCGAAAAGTTTATATATCTGAAATGTAATGCATAATTATGCAAACATTGGGTGCCGCGGTAGTTCAGCCTGGGAGAACGCTGGACTGAAGATCCAGTTGTCGGGTGTTCAAATCACCCCCGCGGCACCAATTTTGTGTGCCCCCATAGCTCAGATGGTAGAGCGACGGACTGTTAATCCGTAGGTCGCAGGTTCGAGTCCTGCTGGGGGCGCCATTAATTTTTTTATTTTTTTATGCCCGATATGGGCCCGTAGCTCAGCCTGGTCAGAGCGCTCGGCTCATAACCGAGTGGTCAAGGGTTCAAATCCCTTCGGGCCCACCATATAAAATCCCACCATATAAAATATTACTAATTAGCTCCGGTGGTGTAGTCCGGCCAATCATGCGGGCCTTTCGAGCCCGCGACCCGGGTTCAAATCCCGGCCGGAGCATCAATTATCCTATTTTATTATTAAGGATAATAGATGTTATATGTGCAGGGGTCGCCAAGCCTGGCCAAAGGCGCTGGGCCTAGGACCCAGTCCCGTAGGGGTTCCAGGGTTCAAATCCCTGCCCCTGCACCATAGGTAAAGTGGCCGGGGTGGGGTAGTGGCCATCCTGGGGGACTGTGGATCCCCTGACCCGGGTTCAATTCCCGGTCCCGGCCCTTTTTTATTTTTAACCTTAATTGTTCTAATCCTAAAAACATTACATATAACAACTTCCCACTATAGAATGCACTCGAAGGATGCGTCCCCAATCCGGAGGGGTTGGGGCTGAGGCAAGCCCACGATTGGTGGTGAAACCCCACAGCAACCAGCCGCAAGAAAGGTTTATCCTTTCTTGCGACCGTACCTCCCACTTAATTCCGGTTGATCCTGCCGGAGGCCACTGCTATCGGGGTCCGACTAAGCCATGCGAGTCAAGGGGCTCCCTTCGGGGAGCACCGGCGCACGGCTCAGTAACACGTGGCTAACCTACCCTCGGGTGGGGGATAACCTCGGGAAACTGAGGCTAATCCCCCATAGGGGAGGAGGTCTGGAATGATCCCTCCCCGAAAGGCGTAAGCCGCCCGAGGATGGGGCTGCGGCGGATTAGGTAGTTGGTGGGGTAACGGCCCACCAAGCCTACGATCCGTACGGGCCCTGAGAGGGGGAGCCCGGAGATGGACACTGAGACACGGGTCCAGGCCCTACGGGGCGCAGCAGGCGCGAAACCTCCGCAATGCGCGAAAGCGCGACGGGGGGACCCCGAGTGCCCACGCTCTGCGTGGGCTTTTCCGGAGTGTAAACAGCTCCGGGAATAAGGGCTGGGCAAGTCCGGTGCCAGCAGCCGCGGTAATACCGGCGGCCCAAGTGGTGGCCACTGTTATTGGGCCTAAAGCGTCCGTAGCCGGCCCGGTAAGTCTCTGCTTAAATCCTGCGGCTCAACCGCAGGGCTGGCAGAGATACTGCCGGGCTTGGGACCGGGAGAGGCCGGGGGTACCCCAGGGGTAGCGGTGAAATGCGTTGATCCCTGGGGGACCACCTGTGGCGAAGGCGCCCGGCTGGAACGGGTCCGACGGTGAGGGACGAAGGCCAGGGGAGCAAACCGGATTAGATACCCGGGTAGTCCTGGCTGTAAACTCTGCGGACTAGGTGTCGCGTCGGCTTCGGGCCGACGCGGTGCCGAAGGGAAGCCGTTAAGTCCGCCGCCTGGGGAGTACGGTCGCAAGACTGAAACTTAAAGGAATTGGCGGGGGAGCACTACAACGGGTGGAGCCTGCGGTTTAATTGGATTCAACGCCGGGCATCTTACCAGGGGCGACGGCAGGATGAAGGCCAGGTTGACGACCTTGCCAGACGCGCCGAGAGGTGGTGCATGGCCGTCGTCAGCTCGTACCGTGAGGCGTCCTGTTAAGTCAGGTAACGAGCGAGACCCGTGCCCCATGTTGCTACCCTCCCCTCCGGGGGAGGGGCACTCATGGGGGACCGCCGGCGCTAAGCCGGAGGAAGGTGCGGGCAACGACAGGTCCGCATGCCCCGAATCCCCTGGGCTACACGCGGGCTACAATGGCCGGGACAATGGGACGCGACCCCGAAAGGGGGAGCGAATCCCCTAAACCCGGTCGTAGTCCGGATCGAGGGCTGTAACTCGCCCTCGTGAAGCCGGAATCCGTAGTAATCGCGCCTCACCATGGCGCGGTGAATGCGTCCCTGCTCCTTGCACACACCGCCCGTCACGCCACCCGAGTTGAGCCCAAGTGAGGCCCTGTCCGCAAGGGCAGGGTCGAACTTGGGTTCAGCGAGGGGGGCGAAGTCGTAACAAGGTAGCCGTAGGGGAACCTGCGGCTGGATCACCTCCTGAGAAAAAAGCGCTGGTTGCTGTGGGGCACCAAACCAGTCGTGGGCTTGCCTCATAGGGAAAGTGGGCCCGTAGCTCAGCTGGGAGAGCGCCGGCCTTGCAAGCCGGAGGCCGTGGGTTCAAATCCCACCGGGTCCACTATACATGCAGCCTGCAACTCCAAAGAGTTGCAGGTGAAGGGCCTGACTAAACATGAGGGCCATGCATAGGCTTCCACATCCCGGTGAAATCTGGATACTCTGCCGGGCCACCAGCCCACCTGGTGGATGGCTCGGCTCGGGGCGCCGAGGAAGGGCGTGGCAAGCTGCGATAAGCCCGGGGGAGGCGCAGGCAGCCGTAGAACCCGGGATCCCCGAATGGGACTTCCTGCCCCATTTGGGGCGCTCCCGTCAGGGAGCGGGAACGCGGGGAAAAGAAGCATCCGAGTACCCGCAGGAAAAGAAACCAACAGGGATGCCGGGAGTAGGGGCGACCGAAACCGGCACAGGGCAAACCGAATCCCTACCCGTAAGGGTAGGGAGATGTGGAGTTGCAGGGCCCCCAATACAGACCCACACTGGGAAGCCGAAGTCCCCTGGAATGGGGCGCCATAGAGGGTGAAAGCCCCGTAGGCGTAACCAGTGTGGGTCTTGGGGTGTCCCTGAGTACCGCGCGTTGGATATCGCGCGGGAAGCTGGGAGACATTAGGCTTCCAACCCTAAATACGTCCCGAGACCGATAGCGAACTAGTACCGTGAGGGAAAGCTGAAAAGCACCCCTTGCGGGGGGTGAAAAGAGCCTGAAACCAGGTGGGTACGGAATGGCACGGCCCGAAAGGTAACCACCCCGAAGGAAACTCCCGCGAGGGAGGAGTACGAGGGGTGGCATGCCGGGGTCGTGCCGTCCGTTTCGAAAAACGGGCCGGGGAGTGTACGGGTGTGGCGAGCCTAAGGGGTTCAACCCCGGAGGCGTAGGGAAACCGACATGCCCGCAGCCCTTATGGGCGAGGGGCGGGGTCTTAATGGGCCCGGAGTCACACCCGTACGACCCGAAACCGGGCGATCTAGGCCGGGGTAGGGTGAAGCCCCTCACCAGAGGGGTGGAGGCCCGCAGGGGTGTTACCGCGCAAAGTGCTCCTCTGACCCCGGTCTAGGGGTGAAAAGCCAATCGAGCCCGGAGATAGCTGGTTCCCCCCGAAATAACTCGCAGGTTAGCCGGGGGTTAGGTAGATGGCGGGGTAGAGCCACGGATAGGGTGTTTAGGGGGCGAAAGCCCTCGGCACCCTGTCAAACTCCGAACCCGTCATCGCCGTAGCCCCCGAGTGAGGGCATACGGGTAAGCCGTATGTCCGAGAGGGGAACAACCCGGACCCGGGTTAAGGCCCCTAAGTGCCGGCTAAGTGTAAATGAGAAGGGAGTCCCTGGCCTAAGACAGCGGGGAGGTTGGCTTAGAAGCAGCCATCCTTTAAAGAGTGCGTAACAGCTCACCCGTCGAGGTCAGGGGCCCCGAAGATAACGGGGGCTAAGCCGGCCGCCGAGACCCGGGGGCGCCTAACGGCGATCCGGTAGGGGGGCGTCCCGCGGGGGTAGAAGCTCGGCCGTGAGGTCGGGTGGACCCCGTGGGAACGAGAATCCCGGCAGTAGTAACAGCAAAGTGGGGTGAGAATCCCCACCGCCGAAGGGGCCAGGTTTCCACAGCAACGGTCGTCAGCTGTGGGTTAGCCGGTCCTAACCCCCGGGGTAATTCCCTGGGGGGAAAGGGAAGCGGGTTAATATTCCCGCGCCACCGGGGTACGTGCGGCAACGCAAGGCCAGCTCCTGACGCTTCGGGGTAGGCCGACCACCCCCGTCGGGGTGGCCAAGCGCATAAGCCCGGGGAGTGCCGTAATGGCGAGAACCGGGCAAAAGCGTGATGGGCCCTCCGTTAGGAGGGTTCGGCTGAGCCCTGGAGCCCGTGAAAAGGGAGCTGGCAAGGATCCCCGGTGACCGTACCCAGAACCGACACAGGTGCCCCTAGGCGAGTATCCTAAGGCGTGTCGGGAGAATCCGGCCCAGGGAAGTCGGCAAATTGGCCCCGTAACTTCGGGAGAAGGGGTGCCTGCGGTCTTCTCTAACTGAGGGGACCGCAGGTCGCAGTGGCCAGGGGGGTCCGACTGTTTAATAAAAACACAGGTCTTGGCTAGCCCGTAAGGGTGTGTACCAAGGCCGACGCCTGCCCAGTGCCGGTACGTGAAACCCGGGTACAACCGGGCGAAGCGCCGGTAAACGGCGGGGGTAACTATAACCCTCTTAAGGTAGCGAAATTCCTTGTCGGGTAAGTTCCGACCTGCATGAATGGCGTAACGAGACCCCCACTGTCCCGGGCCGGAACCCGGTGAACCTACCATTCCGGTGCAAAGGCCGGAGACCCCCAGTGGGAAGCGAAGACCCCGTGGAGCTTTACTGCAGCCTGTCGTTGGGGCATGGCCGTGGGTGCACAGCGTAGGTGGGAGCCGTCGAAGCCACCCCTCCGGGGGTGGTGGAGGCGTCCATGGGACACCACCCACCCATGGCCATGTCCCTAACCCCGTAAAGGGGGACACCGGCAGGTGGGCAGTTTGGCTGGGGCGGCACCCCCCTGAAAAGGCATCAGGGGGGCCCAAAGGTCGGCTCAGGCGGGTCAGAACTCCGCCGTGGAGTGCAAGGGCAAAAGCCGGCCTGACTTGGTCGGTAAAAGAGGCCGACCAAGAGGCGAAAGCCGGGCCTAGCGAACCCCTGTGCCTCACCGATGGGGGCCAGGGATAACAGAAAAGCTACCCCGGGGATAACAGAGTTGTCGCGGGCAAGAGCCCATATCGACCCCGCGGCTTGCTACATCGATGTCGGTTCTTCCCATCCTGGGCCTGCAGCAGGGCCCAAGGGTGGGGCTGTTCGCCCATTAAAGGGGATCGTGAGCTGGGTTTAAACCGTCGTGAGACAGGTTGGTTGCTATCTGCTGGGGGTGTTGGCCGCCTGAGGGGAAGGTGGCTCTAGTACGAGAGGAACGAGCCGCCGGCGCCTCTGGTCTACCGGTTGTCCGACAGGGCATTGCCGGGCAGCTACGCGCTAAGGGATAAGGGCTGAAGGCATCTAAGCCCGAAACCCTCCCCGAAAATAGGCGGCCAGTCCCTTCGGGGACGAGGGCTCCCGTAGAAGACGGGGTTGATAGGCCGGGGGTGTAAGCGCCGAGGGCTCTGCCCGAGGCGTTCAGCCCGCCGGTACTAATCGCCCGAGGGCCCGGCAGGGTATCCAGACACTAAGCGGATGTGGAAGCCTATGCATGGCCCAAAAGAGGCCACCATTTATTTCTTGGTACGGCGGTCATAGCGGGGGGGCCACACCCGAACCCATCCCGAACTCGGAAGTTAAGCCCCCCAGCGATGCCCCGAGTACTGCCATCTGGCGGGAAAGGGGCGACGCCGCCGGCCACTTTTTATTATTTTAGAAGATAATATTTGTATATCCAAATGTTAAATTGAGTGGGTAAGGGGGCTGGTGACTTTCCCCTCTTTGAGAGGGGAGGAAGTTCCGCCCACCCCATTTATGGGCAGCGTCCCCTGAGAAGGGGCGGGAGATGCAGCAGAAACGACACGGCTCCGGAAGAGATGACGATGATAGTGAAAGTTGAGGACTTCCGGAGAACCGGTGAAACGGGCATCTCCCCTGCCCGGGGTGCAAGCCGGTTTCGGCGCTTAGCCGAATGTCACCGAAATTACAGAAGGCGGGCTATAGCCCCCATACCCGCTCATTTTTATTTTTTTTAAAATTAATTTATAAATTTAAATTTATTAGTGTAGACTGTTCTATCCAAATTAAAGGTTTTTATATTATCAAAAAGTAAAATTAAATTTAATAAAAGAGATTAAAGATTGGGAGAAAATGGATAGCGTTCTAAGTGGTAAAATTGTCCAAATACTCGTAGGATATTTAAAAGAAAATATCTACTCTGAACAAATGATGAAACTTAGAATGAAAAGAATTTGCAGTTATGAAGAGTTTTTACCCACATACTCATTAATAGAGAGAATTACCGAGGAAAACAAAGAGATAGCAATAAAAGTATATGAAAAGAACATTATTGTAGAGATTGTTAAAGATTTCAAAAATAAGAATTTAATAGAACTATTTGAACTTAAAGAAGAGTTATTTGATGAAGCTTTAAGCTATTTAAAAAAATATGATGCAGATAAATTTTTAGAAAGCTATACCTTATACTGTTTTAGTGAGTATTCAGACCCAGATTCATTTATAAAAGAAAATAAAAGCATATTGACAAAACTTCTTAGAAATCAGTATGAAGATGTTCCAGAAGAATACATAAACGAATTACTAATGAACAAGATAAAATATTCTACAAAGGATTTAATCATCTTAGATTGGGATAACGGGATAATTTTAGATAAAAATGAAGATTTCTGGGAAGAAGTTGATATTATTGAGCTTGCATGTATTAGGGTTTTGAATTTAAGAGTTTTTGATAACATGTTAAGTGAAGCAATCCAATATTTCACAAAATTGCAGTGGGAGAAACTTGGATATTTTAAGCTAAAAAAATTATCTAAGGATTTATACCTGCAGAGAATTAGCTATATATCATATTTTGATAGCATTGAAAATGTCCTTATGTTATATGGGGATAGATATTATGCTGAATTATATGAGAGATTGTGTAAAATCTTCTATGTCTCAGAGTGGATTAAAAGAGTGGAGAAAAAAATGGAAATGATTAGCGATATATACACAATGACAAGACAGCATTTAACAGAGTTTTATGGGCTACTCTTAGAAGGAACAATTGTTGCTTTAATACTGTTAGAGATAATCTTAGCTTTAGCAAAAATTGTTTAATAATAGAACTTACGCAGAGAAAAATATTTTTTATTGAATAATGAAGCCCTTGGGCTTCTATAGTTTTTTGCATTTGCAAAACATTTTGGAATACGTAAGGTAGTTATGAACGCCTTCCTTTGGGAAGACTTTCAAATTTTCATTATTAATTTTAACAACTTTTGCAAAAAACTATAACTTCCAAATTTTATATAAAAGTGCGTAAGTTCTATTTAAATGACTCCTGTCTCTTCAGCCAATTTCCTTGCCTCTTCTCTACTTAACCCATCTCTTAATATAGTCCATCTGTTTCTAATTTTATGAGCTATAGTTAAAGCCTCAACAATAATATCTTCATCAAATCCAAGTTCTTTGGCAGTTGTTGGTGCATCAACCTTTTTTAAACTCATTTTAATCTTTTCATGTAATCCAGATAATTTTTTATTCTCTTTCTCATGTAGATAGCTCATCATTATTGTTCCTATTCCACATTGCTCCCCATGTAAGGAATTAACATCTAAATTATATTCCTCTTTTAACTTATCCAACGCATGTGAAAAGAGATGCTCGCTTCCAGAAGCTGGTCTGGAGGAGTTTGCTATAGCTATTGCTATCCCACTCCCAACCAGTGCTTTTACAAGTTTTGTGTGATACTCTGACAAATCTGAGTTTAAAACATAGCTTATTAGCTCTTTGGCTATTGTCTTTGAGAATATAGCAGAACTCTCACTGTACTTTTCCCCTCTCTCTTTATAAGCTAATTTCCAATCTAAAACTGCAGTTATATTTGATACAATATCTCCCATTCCAGCACTCAATAATCTCTTTGGGGATTTTTTTATTATCTCAGTATCAGCAATAATAGCTATTGGTGCATCCACCATAAATGAGGGCTGTTTTATGGATACAATTGGTGATGCTATGCCATCGTTTGATGCCGTTGTTGGCACACTAATAAATGGAATTCCTAATTTATAAGCCAAGTATTTTCCAGTATCTATTGCCCTCCCCCCTCCAACACCAATTATACAATCATAGTCAATATATTTCTGCTCAATTATTTGAGAATTTAAGATTTCATCGTAATATTCAATGTCATAGAAAAATTTACAGTATTTTTTTGTATTTCTTCCAGTCACAATTAGTGGATTTCTTAAGTTGAGCTTTTTTAAAACTTCTTCTATTTTATTAATCGCTCCATCCTCTATGATTGTATATCTTGGCGTGATTATAATCATTTTAATCCCTCTCTTAAAATATAAGAAATACCTTGCCCAAAACTTATGCCACCGTCTCCATTAGGGACTCTTTGATGATAGATAAAGTTAAACCCCTCTTTTTTTGTATTTAGCATAACCCTCTCAGTTATTATTCTGTTGTATGAAACCCCTCCAGTGATGCCTATAGCATTTATGCCATATTTATCAGCTATTTTCTTAGCAATCTCAAATAATCCGTCAGCTATATAGATGTGGGCATAATATGCTATCTTCTCCTTACTTTCATTATTTAATAGCATCTCATAGCATTTATAGATGAGTTCAGTTGTATTCAATATATTGTTTTTTATCTTTGGCTCTACCTCTATATCTCCTTTAAATCTATTTGCTACTGGCTCCAATCTTATGCTCGGCTCTCCATCGTAGGTTTTTTCAAAGCAAATACTTAACAAAGATGATATTGCATCTAATACCCTACCAGTGGATGTAGTTATTGGACAGTTGAGCTTTTTATCAAGCTGGAATTTTAATAATCTAAGCTCTTTATCTGAGAAGAAATTATATTTACTTATAAAATCAAATGCCTCATCACCAATAGCCTTATATAAAATTGAGAGAAGCATCCTCAAAGGATACTTAGTTGCTAAGTCTCCTCCCAGCTGATACTGCTCTTCCAAATGCCCAACTCTCATCATCTTGTTATCTTTAAATAATAAAACCTCTCCACCCCATATATTTCCATCTAAACCATAACCAACTCCATCTAAAGATAAAATAACTGCATCATCAAAGTAGTTGTTGTCTCCCAATAAGCTATAAGCATGTGCAAAGTGATGTTGAACTCTAAAAATCTCAACTCCAAATTTTTCAGCTAACTCTTCAGCTAACTTAGTTGAATTAAACTGCGGATGTAAATCACAAACAATAGCATCAATCTTATTTGTATTTGTTAATCTCAAAATGTTGTTTATTGCATCTCTCAAATAGCAGAATGTCTCATATTTTGAAGTATTTCCAATATATTGGGTTAAATAAAACTTATTTCTCTTTACAATACATGCTGTTGAATTTAGCTCAGCTCCAACACATAGGATGTTTTTATCATTCTTAATATCAACCTTTACCGGCTCTGGAGCAAATCCTCTCGACCTTCTTAAAAAAACTATTCTATTAGCTACCTTTTTAACAACACTATCATCACATCTATTCACTATCCGCCTATTATGCAATAAGAAATAATCCGCAATACCTTCAAGCTTTTTTAATATCTCATCATTGTCCTTAACCATTGGTAAGCCAGGTAGATTAGCTGAGGTCATAACATAGGCAATCTCTTTATCAAACAAAAGATAATGCAGTCCACTGTATGGAAGCATAACTCCAATGGTATCTAAATTAGAAACATACTCTGAGAAGTATTTATCATAATCCTCCCCTTTCTTTAAAACAACTATTGGTCTTCTTAAGGATAATAAAGCTTCTTTTTCATCTTTATCAATTTCAGCAAACAGCTCTATATATTCTCTTTTACTCATCACTGCAAATGGTTGTGTTGGTCTTCCCAATCTCTCTCTTAAATTTAATACTGGCTCATCTTCACTAACCTTGCAAGCTAAGTGTGTTCCTCCAATCCCCTTTATAGCTAAGATATAGCCCTCTTCTAATAATTTAACTGTCTCTCTAACTGCATCATCCTTTTCAGCTATAATCTCTTTTCCATCAGTTAAAAACACTTGAGGACCACAAATTGGGCAACAAGTAGCTTGGGCATGGAATCTCCTATCTAAGGGGTTTTTATATTCCTCTAAGCATTCTTTGCAAAGGGGGAAATCTCTCATAGATGTGTTTTCCCTATCATAGGGGAGTTTTTCAACTATTGTAAATCTTGCCCCACAGTTTGTGCATGCTATAAACGGATATCTATATCTTCTATCATTTATGTCAAACATCTCTTTTAGGCAGTCATCGCATATAGCCACATCCGCTGGTATAGTACCTTCCTCCTCTTCTTCGGCATTTTCACTCTTTATAATATAGAAGTCATCAAAATTTGAGCTATTATCTTTTATCTCCTCAATATCTAATCTATCAATCCTTGACAATGGAGGTTTTTTGTTCTTTAAATCATTTATAAAGCTCTCTATATCTTCCTTTTTTCCTTCGACAAATATCTCCACATAGTTTCCTAAGTTTTTCACATAGCCCTTTAAATTGTTCTCCTTAGCAATTCTATAAACAAATGGTCTAAATCCAACACCTTGAACTATGCCTTTAACTTTAATCTTCACTCTCATCTTAAACACCTAAAAAATAATATCTCAACAAAAGTTTTATAATTAAATATTGCATTAGAATTTTTAATATGGTGTTTTGAAAATCTAATTGATATTATCAATCTTTTAAATATCCATATTAAGATTTATGATAAAGTTTATATAAAACTAAATTAATCTGTCTTTATGTGAAGCTACTTAGGGGATAGTATGATTGATAGGGTTTTGTTGGAGTTGAATAAGACTGAGGGTATTAAGGGTTCTATGGTTGTTGGTAAGGATGGTTTGGTTATTGCCTCTCAGTTGCCTGGGAATGTTGATGCTGAGTTAGTTGGGGCTATGGCTTCAGCAGCATTTGGGGCTGCTGAAAGAACAGCAGCAGAGATTGGCATGGGGGCTTTAGAACAAACAATGATTGAAGGAGAACATGGTAAAACCCTAATGGTCGATGCAGGAGAAGGAATCTTAGTAGTCTTAACAGATGCAAAGGTTAACTTAGGATTAATCAGAATAACAATGAAAAGAGCCGCAGAAAAAATAAAAGCAATGTTTTAAATGAAATCTTTAAAAATTTGCTATTGGAGGGTTTAGAATGAAAATATCAATATATGGAGCGGGAAATCAAAAACTCTATTTAGAAAAATTAAAAGTTCCTGAAAAGTTTGGTGGAACTCCTCCTTACGGTGGAGCAGGGATGGCAATTCAGTTTGCACAAGCTGGACATGATGTAATTTTAGCTGAACCAAATAGAAATATAATGAGTGAAGATTTATGGAAGAAAGTTGAAGATGCTGGAGTTAAGATAGTTAGTGACGATATTGAGGCAGCAAAGCATGGAGAAGTTCATATTTTATTTACACCGTTTGGAAAAATAACAATAAACATTGCAAAGAATATTATTGAACATGTTCCAGAAAATGCCGTCATTTGCAATACTTGTACTCTCCCAACTCCTGTTTTATATAGGACATTAGAGGGAATTTTAAGATTAAAGAGGAAAGATGTTGGAATTTCATCAATGCACCCAACAGGAGTTCCAGGAACTCCAGGGCAGAAATACTACACAATTGCTGGAAAAGCATTAGAAGGAAAAGAGTATGCAACAGAAGACCAGATAAATAAATTGGTTGAATTAGTGAAAAGCATTGGAAAGATTCCTTACGTAGCTCCTGCAGATGTTGTCCCTGCAGTTGCAGATATGGGAGCTTTAGTTACTGCAGTTGCATTAGTTGGAGTTTTAGATTATTATAGAGTTGGAACGCAAATTATCAACGCTCCAAAGGACATGATAGAAAAGCAAATATTGATTTCTCTTCAAACAATTGCATCAATTATTGAAACATCTGGAATGGAAGGATTAATGAAAGTTTTTAATAAAGATGCTCTCCTTTCATCTGCAAAGAATATGGTAATTGATGAAAAACAGGAAGGTTTAAACTTAGCTTTGAAGATTATTGAAGAGTTTGATAAATCAACTATTGGAGAGAAAGAAGTTAATCAAACTTACTTAGTAGCTCCTCAAGCTTTGATAAAAGAAGCCACATCATTAGTTGGAAAGAGTGCTGTTGAGGGAATGATTAGGAGAAGTTCAAATAAGTTATTTGATTAATTAAATAAGGTGACACAATGGCATTAAAATTCAATATTGAAGAATTATCAAATACAAAAAGAGATACATTAGGAAGAGATATTGATGTTACTGTTTTTAGATTAATAAGATTTATGGATTTGGAAAAATATTTGGGAAGAGGGGCTCATGGAGTTATCTATGAATGTGGAAGAGAACTTGGACAAGCATTGAATCCAAAAAGTGTTGAGGATGTTGTTAAATTCTGCGAAGAATATAAAATTGGAAAAGTAGAGATAGTTAATAAAGAGCCATTACAAATTAGGGTTTATGAGTGCATATCTTGCTCTGGATTACCAAATGTTGGAGAAACATTATGTTGGTTTGAAGGTGGCTTTATAGCTGGATGCTTAGAAAAAATATTAAATAAAAAAGTTAGAGTAAAGGAAACCCATTGTGCAGGTTTAGGACATGATTACTGTCAATTTGAAGTAAAATTCTTGTAAAAAAATAAATATTTATTTAATGATATTTTTTCATCTCATCTATTATATATTCTAAAGCTTCAAAACCCTCTTTTCTATGTCTTGCAAAAACAGCTATTGAAGCAATCCTCTCTCCAACGTTCAAGAATCCGGTATTATGATAAAACAAAATCTCAATAACATCAAACTTATTCTTTGCATCTTCTATAATCAGCTTCAATTTTTCTAAGATATCATCATCTATGTGCATTCCTTTTGAAGGGATTTTTTCTCCATTTTTTAAATCATACTCTCTAACAAATCCATTGAAAGTTACGATACATCCAAATTTTCCTTTGTATTTTTCAATATATTCATCCATTTTTTTGCAAAACTCTTCATAGTTGTTAAAAATCATTTTCTCACCTAAAATTTTAATTAATAGTTAAAGATTAACTAAGAATAAAAAATTAACTTATATCTATTTATTTTTATGTATGGATTTAATAAAAAATAAATAAACCATAAACCTCCAAGAGTTGATTTTAACTAAAAAAGGCATATTTGATATTTTTATTTATTATCCCCCAAGGGGCATGATTTTAGAAGAATAAAGGTTAAGGGAGGGATGGAGATGGAGAATTTTCCATCCCACAATGGGCATGATTTTAGAGGATAATCATTCACAACCTGTTTTTTTATTACTTTTCTAATATTTATACTTTTTGGTGGTGTATTCTTCTAAGGGCAGATAACTTCTGTTATTTATAAACCCAAATGTTATTTGAATCTTATTACTTTGATAAAAATAAGGATTTTAACACATTTAAAATTAAAGATTCAATATATTTGTTTGAGAAATTGTAATTTAAAAGAAAGCATATAAAATTCCTGAAAATTCCAATAATTTAATAAATCCAAATAAATAAAACCTTTAAAATAAACCACCCTTAGAAATTTGATAAAAACTCTTAAAATTGAAAAATAAGTTTTTAAAGATATTTAAATTAAAAAGAAAAGAATTTTCACGTGATAAATGTCATTTGAATTTATATTATTCATCAACATAATAATACTCTCCCTTCTCTTTCTGCATAATATCTCTTTGACTTCCTTCTTTATTAGCTCTCGGTCTTCCTGTCTCTGGGTCTCTTCTAAATGTAATTTGCATTTCTTTTAAGAATTTGTTAGCCCCCTCCCTTTTATTCATTGGACTACTACCAACTCCAAACTTCCCTGGCTCTCCACTGAATACAATAAATCTATCTGAAATGTAGTCTTGGAATAATATGTCGTGGTCAACAACAAACATCCCTGCCTCTTTTTCATCTGCTATCCTCCTTATCACTTTTGAAACTCTCAATCTCTGCTCAACATCTAAGAATGCAGATGGTTCATCCAATAAATAGATATCAGCATCTCTACTCAAACATGCAGCTATAGCAACTCTCTGCAACTCTCCACCTGATAAGTCCTTAACATTCATATCCAATAGCTTCTCTAATTGTAGTGGATTAATTATCTCTGATTTATAATAAGAGGTATGAATGTTGGTTATTGAACTCAATAAATCTTCAACAGTTCCGTCATAATCTGGAGTAATATATTGCGGTTTGTATGAAACCTTAATGTCTTTTTCTTTGATAACCTCTCCTTCATCCGGCTTAATTACTCCAGCTAATAACTTAACAAATGTTGTCTTTCCAATACCGTTAGGCCCTAAAATACCAATAACTTCTCCTTTATAAATTGTTCCTCCACTAACCTCTAACTTAAAATCTCCTAAAGTCTTTTTCATTGATGAATATGTCAATAAGATTGGTCTGTTTTTAAAGTCAATAACTGCCCTCTTCTCAAATATAATTGGCTCTTTTCTAAATCTTATATTCTCTTCCCTCAACTCTCCGTAGAGATATTCGTTAATTCCTACCCTAACACTCTTTGGCATTGAAACAATACCATAAGCTGAGGGGACTCCATACATTATGTGAATATAATCAGATAAGTAATCCAAAACAATCAAGTCGTGTTCAACTACAACAACTCTATTTAATTCCCTAATTAACCTCGCAGCGTTGAATCTCTGCCTAATATCTAACCATGAAGATGGTTCATCAAAGAAATAGATGTCTCCTTTTCTCAAATATGCTGCAGCAATGGCAACTCTCTGCAACTCTCCACCAGATAATTGGCTTAACTCTCTATCCAAAATATTTTTTAGCTCTAACTTCTCAACAACTTCATCAAACTTACCTTTTTCATCAATCTTCTTTAATAACTCTCCAACCTTTCCTTTAACAACCTTTGGTAGTATATCAACATACTGAACTTTATGGATAGCTTTTATTCCCTTATTTTTTAAATTCTCAAAGTATTCCTGCAACTCAGTTCCTCTGAAGTATTTTATAACATCATCATAATTTGGCTCTTTATCATGCTTACCTAAATTAGGAATTAACTCCCCAGCTAAAATTCTTAAGACAGTAGATTTACCTATCCCATTCTGCCCTATAATCCCAACAACTCCGTCTCTTGGAATAACCAAACCAAATAGCTTAAATCTATTCTGCCCATAAGAATGGACTATCTTATCCTCACTCAACTCCTCTGGCAATCCAATAATAGATATTGCCTTAAATGGACATCTTTTAACACATATCCCACAACCAGAGCATAGAACCTCTGATATTACTGGCTTTCCTGTGTTTTCATCAATCTCTATTGTCTTTTCTCCCATTCTAACTCCTGGACAGTATTTCATACATTCCATAGAACATTTCTTTGGCTGGCATCTATCATAATCAATAATAGCCAATCTCATAAAATCACCTCTATAAATTTTTTAAATTTTAAAATAAAAGAATAGAAAAGTTTTTTAAAGAAAAATAGATTAATTTATTCTTCTCTTACTCTCTTAGCAACTTCCTCAGCCATTTCAAATGTATTTAAGTTTCCTCCTAAGTCAGGTGTTGTTAAACCTAAAGCTAAAACCTCCTCCAATGCCTTTTCAACCTTATCTGCAGCTTCATACTCTCCTAAGTATCTAAGCATTAAAACAGCACTTAATATTGTAGCTGTTGGATTAGCAATTTTCTTCCCAGCAATATCTGGAGCTGAACCATGCACTGGCTCAAACAAACCATGCTCATCTCCTATATTTGCTGAAGGAGCTAAACCTAACCCCCCAACAGTTCCAGCAGCTCCATCTGATAAAATATCTCCAAACAAATTGGAAGTGACAACAACATCAAATGTTTGTGGTTTTGTTATGATATACATGTTCATTGCATCTATATAGTAGTCTTCTGCTTTTATATCGTCATATTCTTCAGCAACTTTATAAAATATCTTTTTAAATAATCCATCAGTTAATTTTAAGACATTTGCCTTGTGAGCACATGTAACCTTTCCTTCCTTACCCATCTTTTTTCTCTCTCTTGCTAAATTAAATGCAAATCTAAATATTCTCTCACATGCCTTTTCAGTAATAACTCTTGTAGCTATTGTAACTCCTTCATCAATCTCTGCCTCTATCCCTTTATAAAGCCCTTCGGTGTTTTCTCTAACTATAATATAATCTATATCTGGCCTTAAGCATTTAACTCCTTTATAAGCTTTTACTGGTCTTACATTAGCGTAGGTGTCTAAGATATGTCTCAATCTAACAATAACATCTGCAGCTGTCTCTCCAGCAGCTCCAAACAAAACAGCTTCACAATCTAAAGCAGTTTCAATTGTTTCTTCTGGAAGGGCTTTACCTGTTCTTTTATAAACTTCATCTCCTGCCTCTGCATAGACAAACTCAAATGGCAATCCTGTAGCTTCCAAAACCTGTATTGTTGCTGGAACAACCTCTTTACCAATTCCATCTCCTTCGATTACACAAATTTTATGCATGCAATATCACCAACATTTTTATGGTGGTAAATATAATAATAATGCCATCACTTAAAAATATTTACTAACTATTTATGGTGATTAAATGGAACATGAAAATTGGATAGAGTTAGAGAAAAAATATCACATCCAAATTTATGGAAGATTGCCAGTAGTTTTAGTTGAAGGTAAAGGAATGGAGGTTTATGATATTGATGGGAAGAAGTATCTTGACTTCTTGGCTGGAATTGGAGTTAATAACGTAGGACACTGCCATCCAAAGGTTGTTGAAGCAATAAAAAAGCAGGCTGAAACTCTAATTCATACATCAAACATCTATTACACAATCCCACAAATAAAGCTTGCTAAAAAGTTGGTTGAGCTAAGTGGATTAGATAGAGCTTTCTTTTGCAACAGCGGAGCTGAAGCTAACGAAGGAGCTATAAAGTTTGCGAGAAAGTATGTGTCAAAAATTCTTGGTAGAGATGGAGGAGAAATAATCAGTATGTATAATGCATTTCATGGTAGAACTTTAACAACATTAGCAGCAACACCAAAACCAAAGTATCAGGAAGGGTTTTATCCTCTACCTCCAGGATTTAAGTATGTTCCATTCAATGATATAGAGGCTTTAAAAGAGGCTATAACAAACAAAACTGCTGCTATAATGATTGAGCCTGTTCAGGGAGAAGGAGGAATTCATGTAGCTGATAAAGATTATTTAAAGGCTGTTAGGGATTTATGTGATGATAAAAATATCGTCTTAATTTTTGATGAAGTGCAGTGTGGAATGGGAAGAACTGGAAAGATGTTTGCTTATGAGCATTATGGTGTTGAGCCAGACATCTTAACGTTAGCAAAAGCCCTTGGAGGAGGAGTCCCAATAGGGGCAGTTGTTTTAAAGGAAGAGATAGCTAAGGCATTAAGTTATGGAGACCATGGAACAACGTTTGGTGGGAATCCATTAGCTTGCTCTGCTGCTTTAGCAGCTATTGAAGTTATAGAGGAGCTTATTAAAGATGACAAAGTTATAGAAAAGGGCAAATATTTCATTCGAAAACTCGAAAACCTTGCGAAGAAATACAACTTCATAAAAGAAGTTAGAGGCTTAGGATTGATGATTGGAGTTGAGCTTGAATTTAATGGGGCTGATATGGTTAAAAAAATGCTTGAAAAAGGATTTTTAATTAACTGCACTTCTGATACTGTCTTGAGGTTTCTACCTCCATTGATTGTAGAGAAAGAACATATAGATGCTTTAGTCAATGCATTGGATGAAGTATTTGCTGAGATAAATAAGTAATTACTATTTATTTTTTATTTTGTCTTTCTTTTTGGTTTAACTACCTTAATCAATATTGCATTTGTTGGGCATCTACCAGCACAGAACTTGCAGTTGTGGCAGTATTCTACATCGTAAGCATAGTATTTCCCATTTTCATCTTTTGTCCATATAAGAGGACCTTTTGGACATACATCATAACATCTTCCACATCCAATACATTTTTCCCTATCTACAATAATCTCAACAGCCATTCTATTCCTCCAAAATTTTTATATATTTTGACTAAATACATACTAAATGCATAATTGTAAGTTATAATTAATATTATTAATCATCCGAAATTCGGTGATATTATGGATGAAAAGGACTTAAAAATTATCGAAATTCTTATGAAAGATGGAAGAAAATCATACACAGATATAGCAAGGGAGTTAGGAACGAGTGAAAGTTCTATAAGAAAGAGAGTTAAAAAATTGGAGGAAGAAGGAGTTATTAAGGGTTATACTGCAATAATAGACCCTTCAAAAATTGGTTATAACGTTGTTGCATTAACTGGCTTTGATACAGAGCCAGATAAGTTTTTAAGTGTTGCTAAAGAACTCTGCAAGTTTGAGGAGGTTAAGAAGGTATTTACCTCAACAGGGGACCACATGATTATGACAGAAATCTGGGCTAAGGATGGAAAAGAGTTTTCTGATTTAATATTTAACAAAATTGGAAAGATTGAAGGAATAAAAAAGATTTGTCCAGCAATTATCTTAGAACAGTTGAAATAATTATTTTAAAACCTTCCCAGTTCTTAAATACCAGATATATAAATCCAGTTCAGAGAGTTTTAAATTAACCTCTTTTCCAATATCTCTCAATATATTCTCTATCTCTAAGTATTTTTTCCTACTCAATGTTTTTGGAATCTCATCGATGTAGTTGTTTTCATAAAGTTCTCTCAATATATGCCTGTCAATTATAGCAACATCATCATAACCAACATTCCTTAAAAAGTGGCTTGCCTCCTTGTATCCAATCCCTTTTATGTTTCTTACTAAAAACTCTCTTGCTACTTTTTCATTCTCAAAACTTTCAACTATATCTTTGATATTTTTAAATTTTCGTGCTAAAACTATAAATTCAGCCCTTTTTCTATAAAACCTATGTCCTAAAATTTTTAATTTTTCTTCTAATTCCTCTTTTGGAAGTGTTAAAAACCCATCTCCGATTTCTTTTTGAATCTTTATTCCTCCTTCAGCTGTAAAATTAGCTGTTAAGATGCAAAAGCAGAGTTCTTTAAACCATTCTTCGTTAGATTTATTTTTAAAAGATTTAAATTCACTAATTCTTTTATCAATAATGTCTTTAATTTCAGAGTTCTTTAGCTCCTCAATCTTTTTAATTAGCATTATATCACCAAAAAATAAAATTTAAAACAAAGCTGGACATACAGCAAAGTATGCAGAGCATTTATTGATTTCTTCATTTTTCTTTTTAATATTTTCCAATTTCTCAACTGCTTTAATATCAACTGTCTCTTTGACTTCAATTAATCCCTTCTCAACCATCTCATTTATTATATCCTCAACCATCTTGTTTCTTATTATTACAGTGTTCCATCCATCTTCACTTCCAACACTTCCAACTGATACATCTGCATACTTAGCTGAGAAGTCAGTGCAAACTCTACAGCCTAAGTTGCAGAGTTTTTCAATCTCTTTTATTGGAATTTCATAAACAACTTTTTCAGTTCCTGCAAAACCTTTTTTCTTTAATGTTTCAACAACAAATTTTCCTTTTGTAATGTTCATCTTAGATACTTCATCCATGTTGAGTCCAAGTCTCTCCTTTATAATGTTCTTTATTGTCTCATAATAGAAGTTTTTGGTGCAGAATAAACCAACCTTTAAAGTTAAATTAAATTGCAATCCTCCCAATATATGGCAAGGCAAACCAACCAATCCAACTTTATCGTAGTTTTCAGTTGCATACTCTAACAACTTGTTGTTTGGTGAGATTGAGTATTTGCTCTTTGTTGATTTCAATAACTCTGTTGGTGTTGTTGCTAAATAAGCTACTGGCTTCCAATTTTTATCTCCTACAACTACTACTGCATCTAATATGCCATTTTCTAAGCAGTAACTTAATAGTGTTGTTGTAAACCCACCATCTTGGGCATCAATATTTAATTTTGATTTTACTGAGAGATATTTCATTATGCCTCACCTCGAAACTTTATAAAGCCATAAAAATGAAAATGTTTATTAATTATACAACTTCTTTTACTCTTATACAGTTGAAGAAGCAAGTTCCGACACCATAGGGCTATCGCCCTATTGGTATACCCAGAGCGGGGCTTCACTACGTTCAGCCCCACTTTATAATGCTTCTTTTACTCTTATACAGTTGAAGAAGCAAGTTCCGCACTTAATACACTTGCTTATATTAACTTTAGGTTTCTCATCTATAGTTAGAGCATTTGCTGGACATTTAGCAACACATGTTCCACAACCAGTACAGAACTCATCATTTATTGGCTTATCATCACACCCTAAGCAGAGTTCTTTATTTGAAGTTAATAGAACCTCATTAACCTTCATATAGGCATCAATAATTGGTTTTCCAGCAATAATTTCATAAGGTTTTAGTGTTTGGCTATCATTCTCAATAACTGCCTTAACTACTCTCTCAACCTCTTCTTCATCTGGTTGGCATCCGATGATTGCATAATCTACCTTAACAACATCTCCAACTCTAACAAATCTCTGTGGAAAGCCGTTTTCTAAGCCGATAAGCATCCTCTGAAAGCCACCACTCACAGCACAGCTACCAACGGCTATTAATATTTTTGCATTCTTTCTAATTTCTTTTATTTTATTAACTTCCTCCTCATCATCTAAATTTACAGCCCCTCCAACCAATACAATACCCTTTTCTTTTAATTTGTTGTAATATTTCTTTTCAATATTTTTGATAATCATATCACAAGAACCGCATCCAGTCATAAAACCACCTCTTTATAAATAGTAGCATCTTTCACATAGCTGAATGATTCTTTCTGCTTCTTCTTCATTTACATTATCCAACACAGCTTTGTTGAAGTTCTCACTTGTTAATATTGTATAGTCCAAAATCTCCCTTCCAAGTAACTCAACTTTGTGATAAACAATTCCTTCGCCTCCTTCTATAACAACTTCCCCAATTGCCTTTCCATCCTTTATAATTGGCTCCATGTATGGCTGTGTTAATTTTAATTTGTTTAAGAGCTGTATAATCTTATTTAAGCAGAATTCTATCTCAATCATTCTTGCAGATAACACATCCCATAAGTTTTTTGAATTTATTAGTCCCTCTTTATACATTCTTGCCAAAGCTCCACTATAAACTGCCTTCCCATCATAAAGTGCTGTTTTTGGTAAGCCATTTGTTTCAACTTTATTAATATCAAAGTTGTAAGCGTCAATCAACTCAACATCTGGTAATGGAATCTTTGCCTTTCTTTCATCAACTAACTTAACAAATTCCTTATCAACTAAGTTTAATCCTTCTTTTGCTAAATCTATCAATTTTTCTCTTCTTTTATCACTTATATTCTCTAAAACTCCACCAACTGTCAAATATTTAGCTTTCTTTCCCAATATTGATTTTATTTTGTTCCCAACATCTGCCAATTCATCTGTATCTATAAATTCTCTCAACTTTATTGCATCTGCTTCAACAATCTCCCCCAATCTTGCAATCTCCCTCAAATACTGTCCTTCATTTGGAACTGTTATGTTATAAGCTTTCTCAACAGCCATAACTCCTGCCAATGCATGAGAGATTTCATTTAAACAGCATAACCTTGTCATAGCTGGGGGAATAAAATCAATGTCTCTCCCCATCATTGAGCTCTCAAATCCCCTAATTTTCATAATTCCACCTTTTTAAAATGTTTTAAAAATTTAAAAAGAATTTAAATTAAATCCCAAGCTTTTTCCTCTTCTCCATAATTGTCTGCTCTAATAAATCAGCCGCTTTGTATGGGTTTGGTTCTGGGATTAATTTACCTCCTGTTAAGCCCTCAACTGCTTCAGTTAAAACCTTTGTTACTAACTCACTGCCAGTAACGAATGGGATTGGTGAGACATGAACAGTAAAGCCCATATCAACTGCATAGGTTGCATCTGCCAATGCCTGCTCTTCTAACCACTGTGGTGCTGAAGCTGCAACTGGTAAGTCAGGGATATCAACTCCCAACTCTTCAGCAATTGCAACTGCAACCTGCTCAATTCTTGCAATACTCAAACATGCTCCAAAGTTTAAGACAGGTGGGATTCCTAAGCTCTTGCAGACCTCTTTTAAGTTCTCTCCAGCTAATTCAGCACTTGCTGGGTCAAAGAGACCTGCGTGTTTCAATGGGCTATTTACACAACCCCCTGCTAAGACTAAGATATCCCTCTTAATGAGCTCTTTTGTTAATGTAACAATTATATTGTCGTGTCCTCCACTTGCCAAGTTTGAACATCCTACAACTCCAACAACACCCTTAATTTTACCACTTGCAATTAAGTCAATTAATGGCTTGACACTTCCTCCTAAGAACTCAATTAATGACTCCTCTCCAACTCCAACAACTGATTTAACCTTCTCATCGTAGTAATCTTTCTGCATTCCTTTTCTCTCTTTAAATGCCTCAATTGCTTTCTTAATTATCTCTCTTGCCTTTTCTTTTGCATTTTCTGGCTCCCATGGAATGTATTCAGCCCCCTCAACATAAGCCATGTCATCAATACAGATTAGTTTTGTCTTTGTCTTTTCAGCAACAAACTTCAATCCATGGAATGTACAGTTGAATTCTGAAACTACAGCATCAATTAATCCAGTTGCAACCAATGGCTCTGTTGTGAAGTTGTTTGCTATGTAACCAACAAAGCTTTCTGGTAAGTGAGCAATTCTTGTCTCCATATCTTGTCCGTTACAAGTTGCTCCAATGATTTTAATCTCATCAGCTCCAGCTTCCTTTGCCATCTTTATTAAATCTTCTTCCATTGCTGCTTCACATAATGGCTGGATTAAAGCGTGCTGGTGTCCTGTTATCATAATATTTACGTTGTTTGGCTTAACTGAACTGAATCCATTTTCAACCACTGTAATCTTTGGTGAGCCAAATAAAATATCATTTAACCAGCAAGTCATTAAAAGCCCTGTAAATCCTGCATGTAACCCTAATCTAAGGCAATGAACCAATAAATCCATTGGATTGCTGTTTAAGTTTGTTGAGGTCTTTGTTAATGCATCAACAATCTCTCCCTTAGCTCCTCCCGGAAGGATGTCTAACTTTTCAAATACTTCCAATCTCTTTTCTGGACAGAGTTTTGGAACTAATTCACTCTTTTCCCATCTTGGTTTATACATATCATCTAATATGAACTCAGCAACTTCAACAGCTAACTGCTTAGCATCTTTATTTGCATCAAAGCCAAGTTTTTTTGCTAAGAATCTTAATTTTTTCTCATTTCTTATCTCATAGCTTCCTTCTCCTTTTCCGGCAGATAATAAAGCTCTTGCGGCGTTTTCAGCACAATGGACATAGCAAGATGTTCCAGCAGCAACTGCTCTGCATAGATTTCTTGCTACAATAACATCTGCTGTTGCTCCACAAACACCGTAAGGAGTTTTTTCTGTTATTCTACAAGGTCCGTTAGCACATAGTATGCAATAAACTCCCTTTAATCCATAAGGACACTTTGGAAATTGATTTGGGAATCTTGTATGAGGAGTTTCAATACCCTTCAACTTTGCCTTTTCAACCATCTCCTTAATTTCTGGAATAGCAGCGATGCAGTTTTTCATACCTATCACCAAGTATATTTTTAACTTATTTTACGATAATCATTAGTATATTAACGAATAAATAACATTAACGGTTTGAAAATCGTCCATAAAATTTGCATTAAAAACGATATTCAC
The DNA here is from genome assembly GCF_000025525.1 of Methanocaldococcus sp. FS406-22. NCBI lineage: Archaea > Methanobacteriati > Methanobacteriota > Methanococci > Methanococcales > Methanocaldococcaceae > Methanocaldococcus > Methanocaldococcus sp. FS406-22. The sequence goes on along the minus strand of NC_013887.1, from coordinate 1,413,521 downwards.
ATTAAAACAAAACATTTAAATTAATAGATTTTAGGTAAGATAAAAATAAAAATGAACTATTCTTTTTGTTTTTTCATTTCTATATGCTTTAGAATAACCTTTTCTATATCTTCTGGTTTATCTAAAACTTCAATTCCTTCCATTCTTCTAATTTTTTCAACATTCTCCACATCAACATCTCTCATGTATAGGGTTAATTTTTTATTTCCTGGCAAAATTGTCTCTACTTTCCCTTTCTTATTATCTGGTGGGAAGATATAGACTGGAACTCTTGCTTTCATTGCTTGTGCCACTGAATTGGTTATTAAAGTATCTGCTATACCATAAGCTATCTTTGCAGTTGTGTTTGCTGTTGCTGGAGCTACTAAAAATAAATCATACTTTCCAGTTTGCAACTTCCCAACTAAGAACGGGGCGTTTGCATTAACTTCAACTCTCAAATCATAAAATTCATCCTCCAAAACTTGCCAGAGTTTATACCACTTCACAACAATCTTTGCGTTCTTTGATAAATATATATCTACATCCAAATTGTATTTGTTCTTTAGTTTCTTCATTATTTCAACAACTTCTGGCAGTTTATCCCCACATCCAGTTATTCCCCACGCAATTTTTAGCATATTATCCCTCTTTATTCTTAATATTTATTTATTGCAACCCTTTCTTTTCTTTTAAAACCTCATAAAACCTATTAAGTGTCTTCCTCAAAACCCTCAACCCTTCCTCATCCTCTTCAACTCCTTTCTTCCCTCTATCTTTTGACCAAAATGTAGCCCCTAAGTTTGCTCCAAAAGAGCCCCTCCCACTGGAATCATCTCATTTATTATAAAAAAGTCATGTATTGTCCTTAAAGCAATCTCTTGCCCTCCGTTTCTATCTCCACCAACAGCAATAGCCATTCCAACCTTTCCCCTCAAAACTTTTGGATTTTTTGCCAATATTGCCCTACATCTATCCATCAATGTCTTTAACTGCCCTGTTACATTCCCTTGATAAACTGGTGTGCCAATTATAACTCCATCAGCCCAGATAAGATTTTCATAAACCTCTTCCATGTCATCCTTATGTATGCAACCCTCTTTTTTCTTTACGCAGTAATCACAATGGATGCAAAAATTGATAGTTTTTCTGCTGACTGAAAAATATCTTACCTCTGCCCCCTTCTCTTTTAAGTAATTTAAAGCATAATTAACTGCAAAATGAGTCCCCTGCAATCTTGGACTCCCACTTATTCCAAAGACTTTCATAGTTTCACCTAATAAAAGAAAAATAAGTTAATAAAAATAACATTAAGTTTAAGTTTATACTAAGATTAAAGACTTACATCTGATAATCTTTTACCAAATTCATAGCATTTCTTTAAATCTTCTTCCTTTGGAGAAAATCTTACTTTTAAACATTTATCATCAACTATCTTAAATCCTAAACTTTCAAATACCTTTTTAATTTTTTCAGTAGCACATTCCATCCAACCATAAGAACCAAAGGCAGCTCCAATTTTATCTATTGGTCTTATGCATTCCATATACGACAAAAATTTTCCAACTTCTGGATATACGTTTCTATTTACAGTTGGTGAGCCAATTAAAACATACTTTGCATCTAAAATTTCAGTCATAATCAAACTCATAGGTGTTTCAGAAATCCTATAGAGTTTTACCTCAACACCACTATCTATCAATCCATCAGCAATTGAATGAGCAATCTTTTTTGTTGAATTATACATAGTGTCGTAAGCAATAACTGCTTTATTTTTCATTTTATTAGATGCCCATTCATTGTATTTTTCTATTATTTCTTTTATGTATTTTCTCCAGATTAACCCATGTGCTGGACAGATAAGTTCAACATCTAAGTTTTTAACCGAATTTACAGCGTCAGGAATGAGCATTTTATATGGCATTAATATGTTTGCAAAATAGTCCTTTGCATGTTCAAAGATTACTTCTCCAACTTCATAATCGAATCTTTTAGAGCTTGCAAAATGTTGTCCAAAGGCATCATTTGAGAATAAAATTTTATCTTCTTTGCAGTAAGTTAGCATATTATCTGGCCAGTGAAGCATAGGTGTTCTTATAAACTTTAAAGTTCTATTTCCAATACTTATCTCGTCTCCTGTATCTACAACAATAAAATCCCAACCTTTTGTATCATAATAATATGATAGGTTTTCTTTTCCTTTTTCATTTGTAATAACTGTTGCACCACTAATCTCAACTATCTTATCAACACAACCACTGTGGTCTTTTTCTACGTGATTAACAACTATGTAATCAATATCCTCTGGATTTATTACCTTTGAAATTCCATTTATTAATTCATCAAACATATAATCCTTTGCAGTATCAATGAGGACATTTTCTTTATCTTTTATTAAATAAGAGTTGTAAGTTGAGCCGTAGGGGGTTTCATAGCCATGAAAATTTCTAATCTCCCAATCAATTACACCAACCCAAAATATATCCTTCTTTATCTCAATAACCATGAAATCACCTCAAAAAAGTACAAATTTAAAAATTAAATAAAATTAAAGTTCAATTATTCTATAGCCCTCATCCAAATACTTCTTTAAACTTATATGTCCAAATAAATCATTCTCTAACTTCAATTTTCCTTTAATCTCTTCTTTAACATTAAACATAGTTGTACATGCTTCACACACTACAAAATCATCTTTTAATTTTTCAAAGTGGTTTTTTAATGGATGATTCTCACTTAACAAATCCTTTGCCCATAGAACTGCCTCCCCCTCTAATATAATCTTTACCTCATCCCCTTTCTCTTTCATCTCATTTGCAAACAACAATGTATGAAACATTACTGGCATGTTAGGTTTATCTTTATTAGAATATGAGAAAATTAAGAATGCTACTTTCATAACCCTCCCCCAATTTAGTATTTTTCACATTTAACTTCAAAGTATTTTCTTGGATGACTACATGAAGGGCATTCTTCTGGTGGTTCCTCCCCCAAATAAACAAAACCGCATTTTCTACAAACCCATTCTACTGGCTCATCTTTCTTAAATACTGTTCCATTTTCAACCTCTTTTAATAATTTCTTAAATCTCTCTTCATGATGTTTTTCAGCTATTGCTATAGCTCTCAGCCTATCTGCTATCTCTTTAAGCCCTTCTTTCTCTGCAATTTCAGCAAACTTTGGATACATCTCTGTGTGCTCAAAATGCTCTCCTTCAATTGATGCCTTTAAATTTTCAACAGTACTTCCTAAAACAATTGGAACTTCCACATCATCAACTTTTATTGCGGTATCATTGATGTTGTATTTCTTTTTTAGTTCATTTATTAAATAATATAGCCATTTAGCATGTTCCCTCTCATTTTCAGCAGTTAATAAAAATATCTCCGCTATCTGCTCATATCCTTCTTGCTTAGCAATCTTTGCATAGCATGTATATCTGTTTCTTGCTAAACTCTCCCCAATATATGCTTTTATTAAATTCTTTAAAGTTTCTTTCATAATTAACACCATAACACCAAAAATTTAAAAGTAGTTAATTTAAATTTATTCTAACTTTTTATAACAGAACCACCAATCTAAGCATTCAATTTCTCCTCTTTCACATGCCTCTTTTCTCTGCTTTATTTCCTCTACTGATGATGCTGGTGGAATTATTGCCTTATCTCCAATTATATCATTCTCTGGCCAATTTGCTGGCATAGCTACTCCTTTCTCATCTGACATCTGGAGGGCTTTAACCAATCTTACAATTTCATCTAAGTTTCTACCAACTTCCTGTGGATAATATAAGATAGCCCTAATTATCCCTTTATTATCTACAACAAACACAGCTCTAACTGTATTGTTTCCTTTGTATGGGCTTATCATTCCTAATTTTTCTGCTAATTCTCCCCTATCATCTGCTATAACTGGGAATTCAATCTCCACATCTAATTTTTCTTTTATCCATTCAATCCATTTTAGATGAGAGAAAACTTGATCTATACTTAACCCAATTAATTCAGTATTTAGTTTTCTAAACTCATCGTATCTCTTTTGGAATCCTACAAACTCCGTTGTGCAAACTGGAGTGAAGTCAGCAGGATGACTAAATAAGACAAACCATTTTCCCTTTTCAACATAATAGTTTGGCAGTTTGATAGTTCCATGAGTTGTTTTAACCTCTACTTCTGGGAACTTCTCTCCAATAACTGGGAATTTTCCTTCACACATAACTATCCCTCCCCCATTTATTTTTGTAAGATAAGATAGCAGGGTGATAAAATGAGATGAAAAATTAATGAAATTAAAATCTACTCTCCTCGTTTGGTCTTCTTCCAACTAATTTTGGGTCGTAACCTTCACATCCACATTCTGGTGTATAGCAAGTTACATCATAGAAAGTACATTTTTCCCCACAGTTTGGACATTTTTCTGGAGGTTTCTCTGCCTCAAAGGTATAGCCACAGTTTGAGCATTTCCACCATGTCATTATTTCACCAAAAAATTTTTAGTCTTTCTTTTCAATTGGCATTTATTTGCCAATTTCATTGCTAAATCTTCTGGATCTTTTATTGGGAAATCATCGTCAGTTAATAATCTAACCAATTCTCCTGCCTCTATATTTCCACATGGTAGAGATAAACCGCAAGGTAGAGCTTCTGCCAACTCAACTTTACTTTTTATTGGGAAAACATCCTTATCTTTGAAATACTCAAATAGTTTCAATTTGAAATCCTGAATGTCTTTCAATGCCTCATATAGTGGATGGTTTGTTGTTATCATATATTATCACCAAAATTGAATTTCTTAGTTTTATTCTATCTTTCTAAATGCATTCTTTCCTAAACCACACTGTGGACATCTAAATGTATCAGGAAGTTCTTCAAATTTTGTCCCTGGCGGGATATTTTGAGATGGCTCCCCCACATTTTCGTCATAAACCCAACCACACATACATTGATATTTTGCCATTTCGTCTTCACCACTTCAATTTTTTAGATTTTTGTACGATAATTCTCTATAGAGTTGAAAGTATTTATCATTAATCCTACTAAATTCGTCAAAAATTGAACAAATCCTTTGGGATTTAGTAACCAAAGTTTCAATCTATTTATAAAATTATTCTATCTTAACCTCTTTTTCATACTCCCATATACCATGCAAGTTACATCTCATCAAAGCTTTTAAAATAAAGCTATCATGTCCCTTTGAAGGAGCTTTAACTATTAGCTTAACCTCTGGTTTCATGAATTGGGTAAAATCTACCCTTGCTAAATAAATATCTCCCATAAACAACTCAATCCATTGGATAAAATGCCCATCTTCCATAGGATGAGGAATTCCTGTTGAGATTTTAACCTCAAAGTATTCATCAGCTTTAACAGCTTCTGGACATTCTATAAACGGAGTATGCTTTTTCTCAAAATCATTCCCTTCTTTCATTCTGTTTATTCCACAGAAATAGTTCATACCCCTCCCCCTTAAAAATAAAGATTTTTAGCATTTAGAGTTTTTCTAATATTTTCATTGCCTTTGTGAATGCTGGCATTCCACTTGTTAATAAAACTACCCTCAAAACATCTGCAATCTCTTCTTTTGTGATGCCGAGTTCTTTCATTCCACTAATCATCTGCTTTTCTGTTGCTATTTCATCACACTTTGAAGCTACTATCCCTATAGCTATTAATTTTTGAGTTTTGTAATCTAAAACTTTCCCAGTGAAAGCTGCCTCATTTAATTTAACAATCGCCTCATACAAATCTGGATACTTCTCTTTAACTACTTTCATCCCCTCCCCGAAAAACTTCTCATTTTTCATTTTCATCACCTCAAAATTTGTGCTTTCAAAGTTTGCCTTGACAACCTCACTTTTTGTATTGAGGGTACATCAATAGGGCAAAAGTACTATGGTTTTACATATTATTCTGCAAGGGGTTTTGAAAAGCACCATAAACTCCCTAAAATTAATTTCTTCATTATTGAGTATATATATCTTACTAAAAATTTTTTATAATTATAAGACTAATTAATTCCAAATATTAATTTTTCAAATAACATAAAATTGAGGGATAACAATGAAAGTTAAAGAAGTTATGAATAGAAATTTTATAAAAATCTCCCCAAATGACATTGGTGGAGAAGTCGTTCAAATTCTCTATAAAGAAAAGAAAAACTACGCTCCAGTTGTAGAAGATGGAAAATTAGTTGGATGGATAACAGCTCTTGATTTGCTTATAGGTTGCAAGCATTCAAAAATTGAAGATTTGATGTTGTTTATTGATGAAATAAAAGTGTTAAAAGAGGATGATGAACTAACAGAAGAAATTATAGAAGAGATGATTAAAAAGGAGGATATTGCATACCCTGTTGTTAATGAAGACTATAAAGTTGTGGGAACTCTAAGTGTTTTTGATTTATTAAATTATTTAACAACTTCAACTTTAAAATAACATGCATCATCTCCCTTTGCCATGCATTTTATTTCATCTACAACAACTGGCTTTTCTAATATACACTCAAAAGCTCCTGCAATTAATCCAGCATCAAAATAGCATATTGGTTCATCAAAATTTAAATCCTCACAAAAAGCGCAGTTTTCAACCTTTAAAATTAATGGCTTTCTGCTTTCAATCTTTAAAATTCCTAAATTGTTCCTTTTAAAAAATTTTTTCAAATCAGTGTATTTTTTTGGATTTAAATGCTTTCCAAACTCATAACCAATGTCATACAAGGTTATTTCACTATCTAACTCTTTAATTTTTTTCATCATTATGAACACAACTGCCTTAAAAAGTTCCAACGGAATATATTTTCTCTTTTCCTTTTTATCTTCATTAAATTCCTTCTTTAAATATTCAACTGCTTCATTTATCAATTCACTGTCATCTGTAATTATAAAATCACCTTCACAAAATATCTTAGAAAGTTCTTCAATCCCCCTTGCTTTTAGTTCAACTTTCATAATATTACCTTAAAATTTTTAATTTGATGATTATAAATAAAAAAGAATAAAAATAAAGTAAAAGATTTATTTAAAGTATCTTTCCAAAATTCCTTTTAACATTTTTGCATGTCTTGCCTCATCTCTACTTGATTCATCAAAGAAGTCGTGAGCTGGGTCTATTCCCAACTCTTTTGCCTTTGTTGCAGCAGCTTTTTTCTCTTTGTTTGCCATACATTCTCCTTTTAACATCATTTCAATGTTTTCCTTTAAGTTTTCTGAAATTAAACCGTTCATTTCAGCAAAGTGTGCAGCATGTTGAGCTTCTTCCATTGCTATCCTTATCAAAACCTCAGCAACCTCTGGTAATCCTTCTCTTTGAGCCTGTCTTGCCATAGCTAAGTATAATCCAACCTCCTTACACTCCCCCTCAAAGTTTGCCTGAACTTCTTTCTCTAACTCTGTTCCTTTTGTTACTCCTATTTTGTGTTCATTTATTAAATCCAATTCCATCATCTCACCTTTTATTTTTTTAATTATTACATAATACAATAAACATCTACGATTATATAACATTAATGGTTCGAAATTCGATATATTTATGATGGATTAATTCAAAATTTAATCAATATCTACCATCTCATCCTCGATAACAATACCTTTCTCTTTAAACCACTCTCCATACTTCTTATCTGGCTTTGCTATGTGCATTGTGAGCCATCCAACTAAAAAAGATAAAGCACTTCTAAAATCATTCTCTGAACCTTCTTCAATCTTTGGTAGTAATTTTTCTATAACTGTTTTAACAAAAACTTCATGGGTTTTTCTATGCCTTTCCAAATCAGGGTAGCCATACTTTTCCATAATTTCCTCTTCATGCTTAAAATGCTTTGCAGCATAATTAACAACTCTTCTTTTTAATAATTCCTTTGCTTCTTCTCTTTTTCCCTCATTTAACAAATTATAGATTTCATTTAAAGTTTTAACTAAAAATTTATGCTCATCATCAAATGCTTTAATTCCAGTCTCAAAATCTTTGCTCCATTTGATTATTTCTTTCATAATTGTCACCAAATTAAATTTTCTTTATAATAGTTTAAGAATATTTAAATTAAATATTCAATAATATGGATATCACAATATAAAATCAATTAAAGATAAAAACCATACCTATTTCTATGTAGTTCGTTTTTTGAAATACCACTATAGTTATAATAAATCATGATTATATAACAATAATGGTTCGAAATTCGACATATTTTTAATTAATAACTAAAAATTTTGTCAATATCGATATTTTATCCCCTATATCTTATGATTTTCTCATATACTCATTAATTATTTTGATGTTGTTAATATAAATATACAAATACTCTGTTCAAAAATAAAAACAAAATAAAAATAAAGGAAGAGTTTATTCAATCTTCAACTCCTTAATTCTCTTAGCCAACTCCTTACCCATGTTATAGCAGTTCGTTAGCTCATCCTCTGTTGGGACATAGTAGAGTTCATATTGATTTATAACCTCAAACCCACATTTTGCTAACTCTTCAGCAATTTTAGCAACAGCTCCTCCTTCTCCACCCATTGAACCAAAAGCAATAGCTAATCTCTTAAATCCTGTTCTATTAAACTTCAATCCTTTTAGGTAATAAATTATATCTCCAATTGATGGATATGGCTCATCATAGATTGTTGGAATCCCAAAGAGAACTGCCTTAGCATCTAAGATATCCTTAACAATCTCACTTCTCTCATCGTAATGCAAATAGTACATTACAACATCAATTCCTTCACTCATCAATCCCTCTGCAAATGCATGAGCCATCTTTTGGGTTGAGTAGTGCATTGTGTCGTAGACGATAACTGCCTTATCCTTAGCTGCCTTACCTGTAGCAAAGTCTTGATATGCCTTAATAACCTTCATTGGGTCCGTCCATATCTGCCCGTGTGATGGAGCAATCATCTTTATCTTATCCAACAATCCTAACTGAATAACTTCCTCAAATTTCTTCAAAACCAACTTTGATAATGGGGTTATTAAATTAGCATAGAATTTTTGGTTTGCATCCATCAACACGTGCTCTGGAATATCTGTATCGAATCTCTTATGTGCTGGATAACAAAGATGTTGTCCAAATGCATCGTTTGAGAATAAAATCCCTCCTTCGTTGTAGAATGTGAACATGCTATCTGGCCAATGTAATAGAGGAGCTTCTAAGAACGTTAATGTCTTTCCTCCTAAATCGACTGTATCTCCTGTATGAACTACTTTGAATGGGGCATCTTTTAATGATGGATAGTGCTTTTTAAGCCCTTCAACTGCCACTTCAGTACAGTATATAGGAGCTTCTGGGAACTTTTTGTGGATTTCTGGTAGAGCTCCACTGTGGTCTTTTTCAACGTGGTTTTGAACGATTACATCAATCTTAAATTCCCTCCCCTCTTTTTCAAAAGCATCTTTTATCCTCCCCCACATTTGAGCAGAGGTTCCTGGATATGTGTTATCTATTAAAGCAACTTTTTCGTCTCCAAAGACTAAGTAGGCGTTGTATGTTGTTCCTTTCAATGTGTAGCCGTGATACATTCTTATATCCCAGTCTAAAACCCCCACCCAATATACACCATCAGCTATTTTAACAGCATCTGCTTTCATATCTTTCCACCCTACTAAAATTTATTCTTAACCTTGCATACTTATTTACTTTTGTCTTAGAGGATATAATAAACTAACTGTCCGAATTTCGTTAATTATTTCAAAAAAAAGTTCCTAAATTAGAGACGGAATATATAGAGATTATTGTAAAACACAAACATTAAAATATAGTGTTTTTCAAAATACTTTAGTATAACTAAGGCACTGATGAACTGCTTCTTAAAATTAGAGATTTAAATATTCCTTATTAATTTTAATAAATTTTGAAAAACACTATAAAACTAAATAAACTAATTTTTCCCTTTCCTATTGAAAATAGTTGAAAATGATAATGCATTTTTCCTACATGCACTCATGCACTCAAAGCATCTTACGCACTCCATCTGATTTATCTTCTCTGTATCAACAATTTTTATCTGCATAGGGCATCTAAACTCACATAATCTACACTTAACACACCTATCTTTATCAACTCTCAACTTAAAGATTGAGAATCTTGCAAATATACTTAACACAGCCCCTACTGGGCAGACATATTTACAGAAGAATCTTGGATAAATAAATCCTAAAATTAAAAACAGAGCTAATAATAGACATGCCAGTATATAGGAATCAACTATTTTAATTCCAGATAAATATGCTAAAACTACCAAAACCAATATAACATACTTAAAATAGATTAATTTGTTGTGGATTTTTTCATCAACTCTTGGTAGTTTTTTTAACTTAAAGAGTTTTACTCTCAATTTATAAACCAAATCAAATAAAAATCCAAATGGACACATCCAACCACAAAATACTCTACCAAATATTAAAGTTAAAGCTACAATAACAATTAACTTAACTATCAACTGCCCAATAGTCCCTTTAAGATAAATTTCTCAATCAATCCAAAGAAACACAAACAAAAACTTGTCAGAAAAACAAAATAGATAAAAAAGAATGTTTGAGAAATCTTCCTCAATATCTGAATCTTATCCATTTATAACCACCCAAATAACAAGTCTCTCAAATTTATTGTTGAGAATAGAAAGGATATTATTTTGTCAATTATTGAGGTATCTTTGTTGTTATTGACTGTATTATCGGATGTTTGGTTTTGAGTTGTATTCAGCTTAATCTTTCCTTCTTCAATCATGCACTCAACAATTGCCTCTTTAACAACACTTGGTGGAATGCCATAAACCTCTTTTATCTCTTCAAAAGTTGTATCATCTGGAACGTCAATTTTCAGCTTTTCCTTTAAACAATTTGGATTTATTCCATATTTATTGCAGATTTCTTTTATTGTGTATGATTTTAACTCTTTACCAGAAATATTTACATACTCATCAATTAACTCCTCTGTTAATTGTATGTTTTCATTGTCTGTATTTGTTTTCTCTATACTCAAACTTTCTGTAGTAGTTGGAGCTGGCTCACTATGGTCGCAAATCCCATTATGATTGGTGTCTATATACCTTCCACACTCTCCCGGATATGTGCAATTAACCCTTCCAAAAGGACAATCATTCCATGCATAAATTGTATTTACTATTATTAAAAAAGTAAGAACAAATAGGAAATATTTTAGGTATTTCATTTTTTAATCCCCCTCTCCATTTGACTATTAATTATCTGCTCATATTCCTCCCTGCTTATATATTGAGGGCTGTAATTAGTCCCATAATTGTTTAGCATTCTAATAAAAGCCCTTAAATGGTTTCTTGAACCTTTCATCAAGTTTTCATAAACAAATTTTATATCTTCATTGTCAGTTTTGTTTATCCAATGTTCTAAATCAGCAATATCCAAATCTTCAATAGTTGCTCCAACTATCAATGCATCAACAACTGATTTATTACCTTTTTCAACTAATTTTTTATATAACTCCTCAAACTTCGGATTTGAGAATTTTCCAATCTCATCACTTTTAACTGGGTCTGGGATACCATATTTTTCTAAGAGGTATTTAACTGAATCTGTATGTGTTTGCTCACTTTCAGCAATGTTCTTAAATATTTGCAGTTTCCATTTATTATATAAAGTTAGATAAACATCTCTTGCCAATTTTTCCTCCTCTCTCATCTCAATGAGTCCTTCTTTTTCTTCTTCACTTATTGGTTGTTTTGGTAAAGCATTTATATTTTTATAGATTAAACTAACATTTATATCTCCATTATTTTCTACTACTTTTTCATTTTCTAATATTTGATTTTGATTATTTTGCATTTGGGCATTTTCTGTATTTTGAGTTACGCATCCTGCTAAAAAAATCATAGAAGCGATTAATGATACTACCAACAATTTCAGAATATCACTCATTTACCTCACCTTATCCTCACAGTTGGGACAATTATATTAACAACCATTGCCATTTAAAAAAATAAATTAATATTATGAAAATTTATTTATTATGAACATATGAAATATTTGCCTTTCCAACATCTATTTGTGTGTTATTTATATTCTGATGATAGATATGTGGGGCGTTTACTCCTCCAATACCTATTTTTGAAGTGTTAGCGTTTTGATGATATACATGAGAAGCATTAGCTATCATTGCATTAATTCTACCTTTAGCCATTCCATGTCCTCCTGGGTGTAAATGTAATTTAACCATTGCCATCTGTTCTCCTTGAAGTTGAACCATTATTCTGTAAGCATCTTGGTATCTGTTTTGTTTTATTAACTCTTCAACTTCTTTCAACTTCTCTTCTAAGTCAGTAACATTAACACCCATTCTCTTTAACATGAATATTCTTCTTTCCATCATTTTTATTCTATGTTGTAGCATTAACTTAACTTTAACTTTTGGGATTTGTTTAATTTCAATTTTTAATCCATTCTTCTGCAATTTCAACATCAGCTTTGAATAGTTGCAGAATGGACAGATTGGATTTTCAACAATCTCAACTTTATTTATTTTTAACTGCAATTTTTGTGGTTCGACAGTTAAATTTACTCCATTTGTTAATAAGACCAAACAGGTTCCATTCTTTATTAACTCCATTGTTTCATTTAAGGCAATATCATCAAATCCATAGCAAACGCATGCAGTTGTATTATTTCCATAAGCATACCTAAACTGGTTTTGGAATCTTAATGTTACATTAGCATTTGTCTCGTATCTTGTTTTCCCACCAATTCTCTCAACAGTTATCCCTGCATTTTCTAATGCAGTTGTGTAATTCTCAACTACTGCCAAAGGTCCTCCGATGATTATGACCTTAGTAGGGTTCAAAGCCAAAATCTCATTAACTACACTTTCGTTGTAGATACCCCATTCAGTTGTTATCACTGTTGCATTTAAAGCATTTGCAACCTCTAAAGCACAGCACTGGTCTGCACAGTTGTCACTAACTAAAACTACATCTGTTGCAAAGTTTGCAGAAACCATTGGAATTGCCATTAGCAATAGCAATAGCAGTTTCTTCCACATATTATCACCTCAATAACAAAATTTTTAATATTTGGTGTTATTTAAACTTAATTCTTTATTTACTACTCCTCTTTGGAATAATAGACAATAATACGTAAATTCCAATTGCCAATATTAATATCCAAATAACTATCCAGAAAAATCTATAAAAGAAAAATGGAAAGAAAGCGTAATTATAGTGACACATTGGCATATCTCACACCCTTATTGTTGCCAATAACAACATCCACAAGGACAGCATCCCCCTCTCATTCCATGACCGTGGGCATAGTAATAACCTGGATGATTGGCAAACACAAATCCAACCAACTCCCCGTTGTAGTAGAGGGGATATCTCTCTCCAAATGGAGTGTAGAAAGGTTTTCCAACAGTTACTTTATCTAAATTAACGTCTCCCCATAAAACTCCAACTATTTGTCCATCTATCTCTAAGTGAGATATATTATAGCCAAACGGTGTTGTATACTGTACAATCTCTGCCTTTTTTAATATTTCAGTTGGATTTATGTCTGTATTTTCAGTAGTTTGAGTTTGGTATGCCATCCATGGTGGAAAGGCATAAACCATGCTAATTAAAGCAATTCCTAATACTGCCATTAAGAGTTTTTTCATTCTTCCACCTGCATTGTATTTGGGTTATATGAATCCTTTTAGCTACATATAATAGAATAAAAAAACAAATATATAAATATTACTAAGTTGTGAAAATTATTGCACAACCATAAAAATTTAAATTATCTTTTAAGAGCATTTTCAACTGCCTTAATTGCAATATACCCAGCCTTATGTAAAATAGTATCTCCCAACTCTTTATCTATCTCCATACTTGCTAAACATGGATAGTTGTGGTGGGCATTTGCTATCTCTTCCTTTAAATCATCTATAGCCTTTCCTTTCAACCTCTTAGCTATATAATATGTCTCTCCACAAGGAGCAGAGATTTTAACCTTAACATCTTTAATAATGCCATTTTCAACTTCTATCTCTAACTCTGGTTTTCCTATCTTAAAGTAATCGATAAATTTATTTATATATTCATTGCCCTCTCTCCTCTCTAATGAACAGAACGGTTTCGGGTTTTCGAACTCAATATTATACTCACTGCAGACTCTCTTTAAATCCCTCCTCAATGCTAAGGATAAATCATGAGGAGTTTCAGAAGGAACAATTAAAGCTTTATACCCTTTTTCTTTTAACAATAGAGGAAGTTCATACAACAAATCCTCATGGAGTTGGGCAACACAAACATCTGCCTCTGGAAGTTCTGGAAGATAGTCGTAGGGATTATCAACAAATTCTTCATAAACTTCATCAATTACGATATTTTTCACACTATCCTTAAAACTCCAGTTTCCTCTGCAGTTATAGCAGTCATCACAAATTCTACAGAAATCTGGCTCATTCAAAAGGTTTTTATAAAATTTCTCCATTCTTTGATTATTTTTGTGATAAATAAATACTGCCTTCATATAATTCACCGTAATAATTAGAACTATAAGTGTTTTTCAAAACTTATTAAAAGTTATAAGGAATATTTGAACGTCTTCCCAAAGGAAGGCGTCCATTAATACCTTAGTTATTCCAATGTATTTTGAAAAATACTATAAAAAGACTTCCATATCTTTTTTATAGTGAATAGAACATTTTAAACTTTTTTAAATATTAGTTTTATTTTTTCTTCACTTTCTGGAATTACATCATACAGCATTAATCTACAGTTGTTACTCTCACCATAAATATCTGAAAGTAAATACATAAAAGGACAAACGTATGGTTTTAGATTTTCTTCCATTAATTTTTTAAGGAAAACATCTAATGTAGGCCTTACAACTTCAAATATCACTTTTTTATCATCCTCTATAATATTTAAATCTTCGGACAATCCAAAAGTATCCACAAATAAATTTTTAATTTCTTCATTACTCATCTTTTCTTTCAAAATTCCCAACTCTTTTAAAAATTTAATCATTTCATAAGAAGCCCTTCTACCCAAAACTTTTCCTCCATCGCCCATAACATCAGATATTGCTTTATTTATACCATAATAAAGGGCAGAAACAAATAAGCTATCAATATATTTTTTATTCATATATGCCACCTATTTTAACTTTAGAATAGAGCTAAGTTTCCTAAAGCCAATATAAACAGCATTCCCATCAAAGCTAAGTGGGCAGAATATATCCCAGTATTTTGGAATTGAGTTTTTAATATATTGCATATAGTTGGGCAGACTGTTAGAGGAGTTATTATTTGAAATGCTATTGCTAAATTCCCTATTATATTATTGCTTATAAATAGTGATGCCAAAGTCAATATAAAAGCTATCATTAAAGATGCAAAATGTGGCATCAATCTCATTCCTGTTAACCTAAATGTAGCAAATCCTGAAAGCATTGCTCCAAAAATTACAGATAAAGAGATTAGAGTTATTATTTCATTCATAGTCCCACCCTTTTTATAACCAAACTGGTCTAACGTTTGGCTTTGATAGATAGTTTAGAAATGTTGGTGCTCCAGCAATCTCAAAACCTTCTTCTAAGTTTTTTTCATTAATCCCCCTAAACTCTGCACTCAACTCACAAACATAGATTTTTACTCCTTTCTTCAAAATATCCCTAACTAAATCTCCTAATTTTGGAAATGCTGGATGCTTAACCCTATCACACTCTCCTTTTAAAGCTAAACTTGCCCCATCCATCATTAAGAATATTGTTGGCTTTAAGTTCATCTTTAAGGCAACATCTGCCATCATGAATGTTGCATAGGCCTTTTCAGCATTTCCTGTTCCAGTTGTGTTGATGATGAAGAGTTCATCTATTTTTGTTATTGCTTCTGCTTTTTCTTCTTTCTTCTCCCCCTTCTTAACCAATATTCTGTAAGTTCCATCTCCCTTATCCTCAACTTTTATTATCTCATTGCCCATTCCCTTCAATCCTTCAGTTAAATCAGTTAAGGCATTTTTTCCACAGATAATCTCTAGTATCTCCCCATTTTTCATCTTTGATAGCATACCAGAAACCATCATTATAGGTCCTGGGCATGTAGCTCCAACAACGTTGATAGTTTTATCTGCCTTAATCTCTCCAACATAGATTTTAACTAAATTCCCATCAACTTCATACTTTAGGTTGTATTTTTTCAATAAATTCTCAATGTCTTTTATCTGTTCTTCTCCATCAGTTTCAACAATTAAAATCCCTTCTTTTGTGTCATTTAAAATCATATCTATTAGCAAAGAAGGGCTTCTCAATCCTTTAACCTTAAACTTCCTTATCATTCTTACCACCTATGCCACTATTATACACAACCATTGTATAAAAAATAAATATATTCATGGTTGTGTTATATCTATGAACAATTATTAACACCCATCATATATAAACCTTTCGATTTTGATTTTAAAGTCTATAAAACTCCTTTGCATTCTTATAGGTTGAGGCAATTATTTTATCTTCATCAACATCAATCTTTTTCATATAAAGCCTAGTTCTTGGTAGTGCGTAGACATCTGCCTTCAAACTTCCTAAATCACTGCTTAAAATGAATTTTTTATCATAGTTTTTTATTATCTCTGCCGCTTCTTCATGGCTTATTTTTAATGGTGGCTGAACAGTTAAGCCAACATAAACATCCCTATCAATTAAATCTACTGTCTCCTTATTTATGTGGTCAATCATAACCAAATCATCTTTTATCTTAACCTCATCTAAAATCTTTAAAATCTCAATTAATGCCTCTTTTTTGTTTTTCTCTGGTGTGTGGATAATTATTGGCATGTTATAATCTTTTGCTAAATATAACTGCTCTCTTAAAAGGTTTTTCTCATCCTCTGTTAGATAATGCAGTCCTGTCTCTCCAATAGCTACAACATTCTCATTATCAAAAAATTCTGGAAGTTTTTTTATCAAAACCTCCCAGTTCTTAGGATACCCCATAGGATGAACGCCTAATGCAACCTTAACCTCAACACCAGCCATTTTTCCTCTTTTAACTTCTAAGTTAATCAACCTATCCCAGTGGTCTAAATAAACCTCTGGAACACTCATCTTATATGGGTCGTGAGCACACGTTATAATTGTCTCAATTCCACTCAATGCCATTTTTTCCAAATCCTCAAAGCTCCTAACATCTAAGTGAGTGTGTGCATCTATCATCCTATCACCAAAATTATTTTTCTTTGAATAACTCTCCAGTATATACTTTATTGGTAGTTTTTATTAATGTTACTATCCAGAAGAAGAACAATAGCCAATACAATCCAAAGCCAATGTAATCAACTATCTCAAAACCAAAGATTTTATGAACTAAGTGTGTTGAGGCAATATAAACTCCCAGTGGGAAGATGAATGCCCACCATGACATTGCATAGGGCAATTTTAGCTTTTTAACATAGTAAAGAGTCATGATTATAGCCATTAGACTCCACCACAACCCAAAGCCCCAGAATATAAAAGAAAATATATAAAACGGCTCTTTTATTGTTATGAATGGGGAGTTATTAACCATATTTATCAAAGCAACAATCCCAGCCCCTATCGGTCCTAAGTTAATCCATACAGTCGGAGCCATTGCTGAAGGTAAAGGATGATGTAATATAAACCTATAAATCACCACTGCCAATAATGCCAAGTATAAGAAGAATCCGGCCCCCCAACCGAAGTAGTTGATTATAACTGTTAATTCATGCCAAATTCCAGTCAAATGAGGCATTATCAAACTCCCAGCTATTGGAATAACAATCAAACCAACCGGTGGAATATACCAACCCGGATTAACATGATCTAATTTTATGGTTTCTGACTTAAACATATAAAACGGAACTATCAAACTGAACAAAAACATTCCAACAGCTCCAAGAGACCAGAATATCTTTGCAAAAAACATGTTATTTTTTATTAATATAAAATCAATGCCCAACACAAGCATTGCCACTGCTACAGTAGGGCTAAACGAACTTAAAACTGGATGCTTCAACTCTGCAATCATATTTTTTGGATACTTTACCCATCTCAAAATCCACAACATTAAAAATACAAAAAACAGTAGTATATTAAAATAAAATAGCAAATTTGAGATATTTTTTAGTATTGGTAAGTATTCAGAATAAAACAAACTCGTTACTGCCAAAACACCAGTCCCCATTACTGCCGCAAACCATGACGATTCAAAATTTTTTATATAGTTTTGCATATTTCCACCCATCAAAAAATAATGTTAAAAATTTAGGGGCTTTTTAGTTAAAAAATACAAAAAACTCTCATCGTCAGATAAAGCATGGATAACTGCCTGTCTAACTCCAAAATTAGCCCCCAACTTTTTAGCTAAAAATCTTTCCAATTCAACAGTTTCTTTTAGAATTTCTACAATATCTAAGTTTGTATCAACCTCTGCTTTTATGTTTGGCTTTTCATTGAAATAGACAAGGTATTTTTCATACAAAATCTCCAAATTTTTCATCTCAACTTCAGACAAATCCTTAAAAATTTTGTTATCATACTCTTCAATTGCCTTAAATTTTGAAATCATTGCAATTTTTATCTTATTTTCTAATATTTTGGCTAAGTTTTCTTTTATTTGTTCCATATTCACACACCTTATTCACACTTTATTGGCTCTTCTGGTGCATTTAATTTCTTTGGATGAGGAGCTTTTACTACAAAGAACTCTAATACATCAGAGTTTAAGTTTTGGATTAGCATCTTTACGTTAAATGGGACATATACCATAGTTCCTTCTTTGTAGTTGTGCGGCTCTTGATCTTCCAAAGTTAGAGTCATCTCTCCTCTGATAATTATCAGATGCACGTAGGAGTTTGAATAATGCTTAGGCATCTGCTCTCCTTTTGGCAAAACTATATGGTTGATTTGAACATGCTCGGTATTGACAATTTTTTCAACAACCTTTGTTGTAGCATCTTTCTTAAACTCATAAACTTTTTCTATCATAGTATATCACCCTAAAAATGTTAAAAATTTTTAAAAGAATATTTATCCAACTAATCCCTTAATATCCTCATCAACTGTTGAGATTGTTGAGATTCCAAACTTCTCAACTAAAACTTTTGCCACATTTGGTGATAAGAAAGCCGGCAATGTTGGGCCTAATACAATATCCTTAACTCCTAAGTAAAGCAAAGCCAATAATACAGTAACTGCCTTTTGCTCATACCATGAGATGTTGTAGGCAATTGGAAGTTCATTTATATCATTTAATCCAAAGACATCTTTTAAAGCCAGTGCAATTTTAACTAATGAATAGCTATCATTACACTGTCCAGCATCCAATACCCTTGGAATTCCATCTATATCTCCCAAATCTAACTTAATAAACCTGTATTTTGCACATCCACATGTTAAGATGACTGTATCTTTAGGCAGTTTCTTAGCAAATTCAGTATAATACTCTCTTGTTTTATGTCTTCCATCACATCCAGCCATTACAACGAACTTTCTTATCTTTCCACTTTTAACTGCTTCAACTATCTTATCTGCCAATGCTAAAACTTGGTTATGTGCAAAACCTCCAACAATCTTACCATTTTCAAGTGGTGTTGGTGGCTTGCATCTTTTAGCATGCTCTATAACCTCTGAAAAGTCCTTAGTTCCATCTTCTCTTACTGGAATCCTCTTCAATCCCGGATAGCCAACTTCGTTTGTTACATAAACCCTATCTTTGTATGAATCCTTTGGTGGAACTAAACAGTTTGTTGTCATCACTATTGGGCCGTTGAATTTTTCAAACTCCTCCCTTTGAAATGGCCATGAACCTCCATAATTTCCAACGAAGTGCTCATATTTTTTGAAGAATGGATAATAATGGGCTGGCAACATCTCACAGTGAGTATAAACATCAA
This sequence comes from Methanocaldococcus sp. FS406-22, assembly GCF_000025525.1. Taxonomy (NCBI): domain Archaea; kingdom Methanobacteriati; phylum Methanobacteriota; class Methanococci; order Methanococcales; family Methanocaldococcaceae; genus Methanocaldococcus; species Methanocaldococcus sp. FS406-22. The sequence goes on along the minus strand of NC_013887.1, from coordinate 1,393,687 downwards.
CTCCTGCATCTTTACTCTGCTCTAATAACTGCTCTAAGTCCTTTAAATCATGCCCACTGATTAATATTCCTGGTCTATCTCTAACTCCCAAATTAACCTCTGTTATCTCTGGATGTCCATAGGTTTCAGTGTTTGCCTTATCTAATAATGCTAATGTTTCTACTGCATACTTTCCAGTTTCCATTGCTAAGTTAAAGAGTTCATCAGCATCTTTACTATCAACGATTTTGGCAAATGCTTTAACTATAAATTTATGGATTTCTTCATTGTTATAGCCAAGATGCATTGCATGGCTTAAATAAGCACCAATTCCTTTAATTCCATAAGTTATGAGTTCTTTTAAAGACCTTATATCCTCATTATCCTCTGCTAAGATGCTAACTTCTTTTGCCTTTGATAATTCTATAATGTCGTTGGTATCATTATAATTCCATGTAGCACAGTGAGGAAGCTCCTCTTTATTTAAATTGGTTTTTTCAATAACTTTTTCCCTCAATTCTACTCCCTTCTTTATCCAATCTATCACATCTTTATCATCAAAATTGACATTTGTGATTGTTACAAATAATGCCTTTGGAATATATTCCATAACTTCATCGTCTAAGTAATCGCCTTTATCACACACATAGCATAAACCTTTTATAGTATAAATCAATAAATCTTGGAGGTTTGCTACAATATCATCCTTTCCACAAACTCCCTTTACTGTGCATCCCTCATTTCTTGCAGCCTCTTGACATTGAAAGCAAAACATTTTCGTTGGTCTTGGAGTGTATTTCATAATTTCACCATCTTAATATTTGCAAAGCATCTTTACAGTATATTTTGGCAAATGCTTTACAGTCAATATTTTCTTTTTCATTATATAAATAGATTTTTAACCTTCTTCTTTTAGAGATATGGACAATTAATGCCCCTTGCTTTGAAAATATTTGATATAATTATTATGAACAAATTGATGTTTATTCTTATTATTTTTATAAAAATATATTTGAATATATAAATATAAAGTATACAAAAATAAAAATAAAATTAAAAACTTAGAAGTGAGAACCCATAACAACCTTTGCCCCCATCTTTTCAATCTCTTCCTTCATTTCTTCAGCATATCTGCACTTTGGTTTAAATGCAGTCATGCATGTTGCAAAATGAACGACCTCTGCACCATTTTTCTCTATTAACTGTTTTATTTGGCTTAATCCCAATCTTCCCGGACATCCTCCACATGTTATTACTGCCAACAATTCAACGTTCTCATAATCTTTGAAGGTATCTTTTTTGTTTAATGCCGCGGCTATACATCCAACTCCTGGACAAGTTTTTGCTGCACTATCACATCTTAAAATTACTATCTTTGTCATAATTTCACCCAACATCTTATTATTTTAGCTTATACTATGCATTAAATAATATAAAAAGATTTTTGACAATTTTAAGTTGAAAAAAGAGATAATTATTGTTATTTCTAATTTCTATTTTGATATAATTTTTATTACTAACACCAATAGCTGTCATAATGGTATCACAAAATTTTAAATTTTTAGTTAAAATAAATAAAAGTAAATAAGATAAACTTTAAATTCTAAAAAGAGACTGAAATTAGGTATTTTTATTTTTCATAAGTGATTTAACTTCTTCTATAAACTTATAATGCCCAACTCTTTCCATTACATGTGGTAATCTCTCCCTTAAAGGCTTTAGTGCATATTTTTCATAAACAGTTAAGACCTTATCAATGAACTCAACTACTTCTTCAGCACTCATTATCCCAACTTTAATTCCTTCAACAACTTCTCTTCCTGTCTTTCCACCAACATAAACTAAAAATCCTTCTTCTTTAACCTCTCTTGCATCATTTGGACACTCTTTTATACACTTACCGCAACCAACACATACGTTGTAGTTGGTGTAAGAGATTTCTCCCCTAACATCAATTGCCTCAACCTTACAAACCTCAGCACATCTTCCACAGCCATTACATTTTTCTTCATTGACAGCTGGGAATTTAACCCCTGCTATTCCAATATCATGCACTTGTGGCCTAACACATCCATTTGGACATCCGCTAATTGCAATCTTAAACTTATATGGAGCTGGCCTTTCTTTAAACTTATCTTCAATGATTTTGGCAAGTTCCGTTGTGTTTATTAAACCACTGCTACAGTTTCCAGCTCCAGGACATGCCAATGTTGCCCTAACTAACGGCCCCTCTGAACCTGTTATGAGTCCTTTTTCTCTCAACCTTAAAACAATGTCTTCCACATCAAATCCACTAATGCCATGAAGTTCATAACCAGCCCTATCAGTTATTTTTATCTTAGCATTGTATTTTTCTGCAATATCTAAGATTTCTTTTATTTCTTCAACAGTGTACCATCCTCCTGGTTTTGCCCTGATTCTTATGAAGTATGTTCCATCTGCTCTCTTTCCAATCCCTCCATAATCAGCAGTCCAGTAGAATGATACTGGTTCGTTATTTTTTCTTCTTCTTTCAACTTCTTCTTTAAATCTTTTTAGCTTTTTCTTTCTCAATTTATCAATAGCCTCAATGTCAACACCTTCTTTTAATTCGACAGCATTTTTGATTTCTTCTCCTTTTTTAGTTCTTATTATAATCGTTGAATATCCATCTGGACTTCCGACACTTCCAATTGAGACGTCTGCAAGTTCAGCATCGAAGTCCCTGCACATCTTACAACCAGAGCAGATTTCAATTTCCTTCAAATCAATCTCTTTCTTCTCCCCATTTACATACACGAGGAGGTTCCCTTTCTTAATATCGAATTTTTCAACATCTTTAATATCTATGCCATACTTTGATAGGACTTCTTTTAAACTGTTGTATTCGAACTTCTCCATACAGAATAATCCAATTAGATATTCTATCTTTGGCAATTTGACTGGTTTTCCATCTCTACCTAATTCAGGGTCATGTTTAGCATGATATGGGAAATACTGCAGTTTTCTTAAACCATTAATCTGGCAAGGCAAACCAACAACAGCCACTTTTTCTAATCCCATCTCTCCAGCCTTTCTTAAAGCATCTAAGGTTGAGACGGTATATTTTGACTTACTCCCCTTTAAAATATCCTTCTCACTCAAAACAATCATTGAGACAGGCTTCCAAAACTCATCTTTTCCAACAACTATCGCCCCATCAATCTTCCCACTCTCTAAGAGGTATTTTAAGAATGCAGTAACAACTCCTCCATCTTGCCCTTCAATATCACTCCTTGCATAATAATATTTCTCCTTAAAATTCTCCCTCAATTTTATCTGATACTTCCCAGAAGAGACCCTTGGACAGACCTCAAAACACATCCCATTACCTTTTCTTAAGCATTCTTCCTCAATGTATGGCTTATTATCAAACTTTACCAAGTTGTTTGGACATACAATTGCACAAGTTGAACATTTAGCACACTGATTTGTTTCAACTATAACCTCATTTAGTTTCCACTCCATCATCTCACCCCTTCACAACTTTAACCTTTGAAAACTTAAGTTCTGGCTCTTTTGAGAATGGATCTATGGCATCTGTTGTAACAAGATTTGCTGGAGAATCACAAAACTCCAAACCATAGCCAAATGGTGTAAATAGATGTCTTCTTTTTATTTCTCCAAATTTCACAACTCTTCTAATTTTTCCCCTTTCAGATTCTATTGTTACTATATCTCCCTCATTAATTCCTAATTCCTTGGCATCTTCAGGATTCATGAGGACATAGGGAGTTTCTTCCCCTTTTAGCAGTTCTTTAACCTTTCCGGTTCTTGTCATTGTGTGCCACTGCTTTCTAACCCTTCCAGTTATCAGAATGAAATCCCCCTCTTTCTTAACATCTTCTGGCTCTTTGTATTTTGCAGGGTTAAATATTGCCTTTCCAGAGGGTGTTGGGAATTTTAAGTCCTTGTATAAATGCTTCCCTCCCCATCTTTTTGGTAAATCTTCATATTCAAAGTCAGAAATATCACACAACCTCCCTTTAGTGGCCTTCTTATACTCATCAAATATTTCTCTTGAGTTTTTGTATGGAAAGAGCTTTTCTCCACCCATTCTTTGAGCTAACTCAACAAATATCTGCCATTCAAATTTGGCATTTTTTGGTGGTTCTCTAAACTTTCTGCAGAGTGTTACTGTCCTATCTCCACCAGTCATAACTCCTTCTTCCTCTCCCCAGTGTGTTGCTGGCAATATAAGGTTTGCAAATTGCATGGTGTCTGTGTAATATGCATCTTGAACTACAACAAAGACATCATCTTTTTCCAAGGCCTTTTTGAATTTATTTAAATTTGGCATTGATACTGCAGGATTTGTGCAAACAATCCAAAGGAATTTAATTTCTCCCTCTAATATCTTATCTATTGCCTCTGTTATACTACATCCTGGTTTATCCTTTATTTTACCCCTCTCAATCCCCCAGAAATCTTCAATAAACTCCCTATCTTCTTTATTTCTAACATCTCTATAGCCAGGAAGTCCATTTGATAGATAGCCAACCTCTCTCCCACCCATTGCATTTGACTGCCCAGTTAATGAGAATGGACATCCTCTATCGTTCAATCTCCCAGTTGCAAGATGAAGGTTTATTATTGCAAGTGCCTTCATAGTCCCATTTGTTGATTGATTAACCCCCATAGTCCAAAAGCTAATGAGTTTTTTCTTTTTAGCAAAGAGTTCAGCAATATAATAGATATCTTTCTCATCTACTTCACAAATTTCTGCTGCTACTTTTGGTGGATATTTTTTTGCCTCCTCGATGGCCTCTTCAAACCCTTCAGTGTAGTTTTTTATAAACTCCCAATCTATCCAGTTGTTTTCATAAAGCACATACAACACACTATTTAAGAAAACCACATCAGTCCCAGCCTTTATAGGAATCCATTTATCACTTTTTTTAGCTGTTTCTGTGCAATTTGGGTCTATGGTTACAATTGTTACATCATCTTCCTTTTTTCTCTTTAAAATTCTGCTAAATAACCCAGGATGAGCCCATGCAACATTTGAACCTATGAATATAAAGCAATCAGCATCATCTATGTCATCATAGCATCCCGGAATTCCATCAGAACCAAATGCAAGCTTGTAGGCAGCAACTGCAGTAGCAACACATAATCTTGAATTTGAATCAACGTTGTTTGTTCCAATAAATCCCTTTGCAAATTTGTTTATAACATAGATATCCTCTGTTAATAACTGTCCTGATAGGTAGAAATACACTTCATCTGGAGATAAGCTTTCCAACTTTTCTTTTAATATTTTATAGGCTAAATCCCAATCAATTTCTTTAAAATCTTCTTTCTTTGACTCTCTGTAAAGAACTTTATCCACTCTCCCAACATCCAAGGCCTTTGGAAGATGAACTGCCTTTATACAAACACTTCCCTTTGTTGCTGGATGCTCTTTATCTCCTCTCACTTTTATGTTGCCATTCTCATCTATAATAACCTCTAAACCGCAACCAGTCCCACAAAATGGACACTGTGTTTTTATTATTTTTTTATTCATAATCAGCACCTTTAAATTTTATAAAATTTTAAATTGAGATTTTGTGAAGAAAAATAATTAAAATTTAAGGGTTTTGTTTTTTAAACTGAAGAACTGGAATTTCACTTGTTGCAACCTGTGAGATTGGTCTATCATCCTCCTCATGCCCAACATATCCCCATTGCATGTATTCATGTTTCAACATCCACAAGACACCTAAGGCAATTAATGCAATTGTTCCAAATATTAAGTATCCAGGACCGTAAGAACCGGTAAACTCTTTTGCCAATCCCATTGTTGAAGAGAGGTAAAATCCTCCAACTCCTCCAGCTGCACCAATTAAACCAGTAGCCATTCCTGTAGCTCTTGGCCATCTCAATGGAACTAACTGGAATACAGCCCCATTACCAATTCCAAATGATAAGAACAATCCCCAAAGTAAAGGAATTCCAATTATTGCGGGAGGTATTGTAAATCCAAGTAAGTAATCAAATGTTGCAATTGCCGCAAATACTGCCAATAAAACCTTAACTCCTCCAATTTTATCTGCAATCCATCCACCAACAGGTCTTATAATTGCTCCGCTAAATGATAGGAGAGACATCAACATACCACAAGTAACTGGGTCAAAGCCATACTGCCCATTTAATATGAATGCAACTGAACCTGACATTCCTACGAATCCTCCAAAGGTTATTGCATAGAATAGCATGAACACCCAAGGGTCTCTCTTTTTGAGGGCATTTCTGTAATCTTTTGATAATAGCATGATAGATATTGCCCCAACAATTACTGGCAGTAACAACAATCCAAATTTACCACTAATTCCAAGAATTCCACTGTACAACATCAAAGTAACAACTATAAATGAGACAAATGTTACAATAAAGTTGAATATTGCATGATTTCTTAACTCTGGTCTCTTTGGTGAGCTATCCTTAATCCATGCCCAACACAGCACAAATGAAATTGCCAAGAATACCAATGCTACTAAAGCAGCAGTTCTCCATCCATAGGTCTCTGCAATTGGTGGGAAGATTAAACCATCCATCATTGCCCCTAAGTTACCTGCTGCTGCTAATCCCAAAACAAGCCCTTGATATTTCTTTGGGTAGTTACTCCCTGCCATTGGTAGAGCAATAGCAAAGCTTGCCCCTCCAATACCTAAAAATGCCCCAAGGATAAGAAGGGTTGTATAGTTTATTGGAAACAGATTTACAAACAAGATTGGTAGTGCAGATAATATAATTCCCATCATTGCAACGTATTTTCCATTTATTGCCTGATACATGTAACCAAATGGAATTCTAAACAATGCAGCAGCTAATATAGGAACTGCAACCATGAATCCCTTCTCTGCTGGTGATAAACCAAGCTCTTGAGCTATAAACAACCCTAAAGCAGGACCAAATAATAACCAAACCATGAAACCAGTGTCAAAGTATAACAATGAGGCAATTAATGTCTTTATGTCTCCACTTTTCAGTGCTTCAATGATTCCAACTTTCTTTTTTTGTTTTAACTCTGCCATTATATTCACCTCTTTGGATGATATGGTAATTATTAATATTAGGAATCCTATATCCTAAGATATAGGAAGCCTATTTCCTACCTAAAGTAAATGAATTTTAACTACCACGGGATAAATATTAGACGAAGTTCGTATAATATAGAGACGATAATCGTAAAATATACATTGAATATATGTTGAATATATGTCGATGTATTTGGTATTCTTAGCCATATATCGGTAAAAGGCTTCCGACTAGTTGTTAATCAAGAATATAATATAAAAAGTTTTTTGCGAAATTTAATCAGAAAAGAGATATAATTATCACATCAAAATAACTAAAACTAAGCCATAATTATTATGAAGAATTGTAAAATTAGTAATATCAAAATATATAAAATATATAAAGTTTAGAAAACAATGGCCTTATCGTAAATCTTACCATCAATCTTTGAAATTTCATCATAGAACTTTGATACATCCTTAGAGTTACCCTCAACAACAAAAATCTCTACTTTTGCATTCTTTCCGCAAGATGTTGTTACATAAGCTTGATTCAAAGATTTTATAACTTTATTGTATTCAAAATATAGCTTACTCATCCTTTCTAATGATTCTTTTGTTGGGTTATAAACAACAATTATGATTCCACTAACAGTTTCATTTTTATCCAATGGATTACTCTCCAACACATACTTTCTCACGGCATCCCTTATTAGCTCACTCCTACTTGAATATCCCTTTCTTTTAACAACTTCATCAATCTCTTTTAAGAGAAATTTTGGAAACGATATGCTGATTCTTTCAACATTAACCATAATATCACTATTATGACTTTAGAGGTATCATCGAGCGAAGCGAGATGAGCAATAAAATCCGAAGGATTTCATCTAATCATCGAGCGAAGCGAGGTGATGCATCCTTGGGTATACCAATAGGGCGAAGCCCTATGGTTAGGGAATGATATACTAATCCTTTCAACATTAACCATGATATCACAATAAAAAACTATTTCTATACTAACTTAAAACCTTTATTGTAGATTCTAAATAACCTATAAAAGGATGTGGTAAGATGATTAAAGAAAAAAGAAAAGTAGAGGTTATTGGCTTAGAACTCCCAATTTTTAAAGGAAATGAAAAGATAAACCTATCTGAAATAATAGCCCAATATCCAATTGAAGATGGAGATATTATTGTGATAGCTGAAACTCTAATATCAAAATTAGAGGGAAATGTTATAGATAGAGATAAAATAATCCCCTCAAAGGAGGCAATTGAATTAGCCAAAAAAACTGGAAAAGACCCAAAGGTTGTGCAAGTTATATTAGATGAGGCAAAAGAAATAGTCAAAGTTGGAAAAAACTTCATTATAACAGAAACAAAACATGGTTTTGTGTGTGCCAACAGTGGAGTGGATGAAAGCAACGTATATAAGGGCATAAAAATTCTGCCAAAAAATCCAGATGAAAGTGCTGAAAGAATAAGGAGAGAGATTGAAAAGCTAACTGGAAAGAGAGTGGGAGTTATAATATCAGATAGCGTTGGAAGGCCTTTTAGGAAAGGAGCTGTTGGAATAGCAATTGGAGTTAGTGGAATTATAGCTTTATGGGATAGAAAGGGGGAGAAAGATTTATTTGGAAGAGAACTAAAGACAACAGAAGTTGCTATTGCTGATGAGTTGGCAAGTATGGCAAATGTTGTTATGGGAGAAGCTAATGAGGGCATCCCAGTTGTGATAATTAGAGGGGTTAATGTGCCTTTTGGTGATGGGAAAGGAAAGGATTTAATTAGACCTAAGGAAGAAGATGTATTTAGGCAGTAATTTTTTAGTTATTTAGTTATAATCTAAAAATCAGCTATTTTCTTAGATCTTTTATGGCTCTTATAATTGCTAAAACTTTATATACATTTTTGATTTTTTAATATCCATATTAAATAAATTTAGGTGGGAATATGAAGAAAGTTCTATACTTTTTATTAGCTATATTGTTTGTGATTAGTTATAATTTTGGGATTAATGTTAGTGTAGATATTGATAATTACGGATGGATAAAAATCAGTTGTGAGAAGAATATTTCTGAAGATATAAAGAACTTAAGTTACTTAGATATTTATAAGTTTAAAAAAGATAATATCTACAAATTCAACCTAAAAGTGCCATTAGACAAAGAGCACAATCAACTAACTTACAACCTATCACCAATTGGAAATTTTAAACTAAATAAAGTTGAATCGTCTGGTTTTTTAAAAATAGATAGTTATAATGTAAAAAATGGAGTTATTAAGGTTAAATATTCCTACAATTACTTTTCAATAGCCCTTATGATATTTGGACTCTTAGCAATAATAGGAGGAATTGCCTATTATACCAAATATTTAAATAAATTGTTTAAAAATAATGCTACCTCAATATATGAAAAATCAAAGATTATGAAAAAATACATCATCTCAATGACGTTATATTCATTGTATATCGTTGGAATCTTTATATCTCTAATGATATTATGTGATAGCCCTTCATTCATCTCCTACATCCTAAACATTGACATAGAAATGTCCCTAATAATCTATATAATCCCCATGTTTGTTGCAGTATTTTTGCCACCAATATTATCGGCAAAAAACATGGTTAAATGTTTCTCTACAAAAAATAAAGATGAATTAGAAAAAGAATTGAAAAAATCTCCACTAACAATGAGCATTCTCTTTATATTAATGTTTGCTCCAGTGATTATAATATTCCTAATGATTATATCCGATATTCCAGAGTTAATAATAAGCCCATTTAAAAATGAATTTTATAAACTTCCAACGCCCCTAAGAGTTGCATTTTGGATAACATTCTATTACTTTATTGGAATAGCATTTTCTAAGATAACAAAGCCAATATTAAAAATATTAAAAATCTCAAAGCCTATAAGAGATGAAGAAGAATTAAATAAAGTTAAAGAGATTGTTGATGAAATATCTAAAAAATTGAAAGTCAAACCATTCAAAAAGATAGAAATCTTCAATAGTGATGTAGCAAATGCATTAGTTGAGGGATTATTTAGGGAGAAGTTAGTTTTAACCTCAAAATTATTAAAGATATTGTCAGAGGAGGAGTTGAAAGCAGTTATTGCCCACGAATTAGCACATAAAAAAAGAACTCATATAAAAATTGGATTTGTTGGATTCATAATCATTGGAGCAGTTATCTACTCAATAGCAATCTATCTATTGAACAGTATTAACTTTGAAGGCTTAACAATATTTATGGGAATATTTTTGTTTGCATATACTTTAGATTATCTTATCTGCAGATACATCTCTCGAAAAATCGAAAAAGATGCTGATTTATTGGCTACAAAGGTAGTTGAACCAAAAACATATATTAAGGCATTATCCAAAATACACTTTGCTTCATACATGCCAAAAGAAGGAGTTTTAAACATTCTTATGACTCATCCCTCTTTAAAAGATAGAGTAAAATACATTCAAAAAGAGTTTAATATTCCAGATGAAGAAGTGGAGAAAATTATGGATGAAGCTTATGAAGAGGTTGAAGAACTACAGAAAAGGTAAGGTAGTATGGAAAATGCAATATTAGGGCTAAGCTTATTTATTTTATTCCCAATAATTGGATGTTTGATAATATTGCTGTATCTAAAAAGAATCCTTAAAGAAAAACCAAAATCATTAAGGGAAAAAATCAATAGAAACAAAAAATTTGGGATTGTTTATTTGATATATGTTTTAATATGTGCAGTTTTACTTATAATATCATTTATATTTTACAATTTGTCAGAACTATTAGCATATCTGCTTAATATCTCTGAATTTGTTTCTATATGCTTAATAATTGTGTGGTTTATTATTGTAGCATTCATCCCAATGATTTTAGCTATTCTATATATTATAAAACAATACACAGAGATTGAAACAAAAAAACTGTTAATGTTTGCTGGAATACTAATTGGAGTTTTTACTCTACCACTAATCATTGGATACCTTACGTATTTCTATGTATGTGATAAAATCTTAGAATTCTTTGGAAACTATCTATCTAAAATTCCAATACCAATAAACATAGCATTTTGGTTAATTGTAGCAGCTATTGTTTTTTATTCTGCTGAAAAACTTATAGATATTATTATATTAAAACCAAAGTATGTTGAAAATTATGAGATTGTTGAGATGGTTGATGAATTAATCAAAAAACTCAATACAAAGCCATTTAAAGAAATTAAAGTAGAAAACAGTCCTATAGCAAACGCAGAGGTTTCTGGATTGTTTAATGAAAAACTAACCATTACCATAAAATTGATAAAAATACTATCAAAAGAGGAGTTAAAATCAATAATTGCCCATGAAATAGCCCATAAAAAGAAACAACATATAAAAATAGGACTTTTTGAATGGTTTGTTATTGGTATTATTGTATTTAGTGGATTATCTTACTCTCTCAAATTTTTTAATAAGTTGTTTGGAAACATTGGATTTATTTGGATTGGACTATTTATGTGTGCTTATTTTTTAGATATAGTTATTGATAGGCATCTATCAAAGAAAAAAGAGATAGAGGCAGATATAATTGCCTCAAAAATCACAAATCCAAAGACATTTATTAAAGCTTTAGCAAAAATTCATTATGCAAATCATATGCCTGAAGATGGGATTTTTAACTTAATCTCAACTCATCCCTCACTAATGAAAAGAATAAAATACATCCAAAAGGAGTTTAATATTCCAGATGAAGAAGTGGAGAAAATTATGGATGAAGCTTATGAAGAAATAGAAAAACTACAAAAAGGTGAATAAATTGGTAAAAAAGGTTTATGGTGTTGGTGTAGGAGTTGGAGATAAAAAGCTATTAACCTTAAAGGCATTAGAAGTTTTAAAAAAAGTAGATAAAATCTTTGTCCCGATATCCAAAGAAGGGAAGAAATCCATTGCCTACGAGATTATAAAGGATTATGTTAATGATAAGGAAGTAGAGGAGCTTTTATTCCCAATGATTAAAGATAAAGAGAAGTTAAAAAAATACTGGGAAACTGCCTTAGAAAAAGTTTTGAAAGAAGATGGAGAAGTTGCTATAATAACCATTGGGGACCCAACGTTGTATAGCACATTCTCCTATGTTTGGAAGCTTTTAAAAGAGAATGGAGTTGAGGTAGAAATAATCAATGGCATTTCATCAATATTTGCCTCTGCAGCTGCTTTAAACGTGCCATTAGTTGAGGGAGATGAAAAGCTCTGCATTCTTCCTCAAGGAAAGGATTTAGAGAAATACATTGATGAATTTGATACCATAATTATAATGAAGACAAAGAATTTAAAGGAGAAGTTAGTAACTATTAGGGACAGAGATGATTATATAATTGGTTTAGTAAAGAGAGCCACTTTTGAAGATGAAAAGATAGCTATTGGTAAATTAAATGAGATAGATTTTGATGAATTTAATGATTATCTCTCATTAGCTATAATAAAGAGGGTTAAGAAATGAAAATTATAAAGGCAGTTCCAGAAGAGTTTTTAAATGGATTGTATTTAATTCCAACAGATAGAGGGAATTTGTTAGAGTTGGATGAAAATGGAAGTTTTGAGATAGCCAATAATATACCAATAATTAGGGTCTTAGCAACACCAAATTTAAAAAAGACGATAGCAAAGATTGTTTATCAAATTAAAGATAGCTATTATTTATTTAGAGAGTATGAAAACGCCAATTGGCTAAAAAATCTCTTGGAATATATGAACAAAAAAATTGAGTTTGATAAATACTACAGAGCTAAGAAGGCATGGTATAGAGGGATTGGGGACTTATTTGGGAATATAAGAAAATGGGACTTTAAAAAAGTTATTGGAAAAACCACCTCATTACTAAAAGTTTTAAATCCAATAGTTGTTTTTGATATTCATGATGTTAGGAAATGGCATTATAATAAAAGCTTTATAAGGTTTATTAAAATATTGAGGGAAAATAACATAAGTATTGTGTTAAGGTATCCAATTGAATGTCATGAATTAATCAGAAAGATTTTTCCAGAAGGCATTTTAAATGTAAAGGCAACAATAAAATACTTCGCAAAGATTCATGGCTATTATATAGGAAATAAGGTTGCAGAATATCTCCTAAACATAACTAATGGAAACTTAGAAACAATATATTTAATACTAAAACACTCAAAAAGAGACATAAAGAACCTTAGAGAGCTGAAAATTCCTTGGCTTAAGATTCTCCCATATATAGTTGATTCGAAATATCGAAAGTTGGTTGAGGTTATAGTGGAGTTAAGGAAGTTCAAAGTTGAAGATGTAACCTATAAAGTTAATTACAAGTTATCAACCCTATACAGATACTTAGATGAATTGGTAGAGTTAGGAATATTAACAAAAATAAAACATAGAGGCAAGGTAAGATTTAAAATAAGATTAAACAGAAGCATACTCTTAAATCTCCTCAAGAAATCTAAAAACAATTATCCACACTGGTTTTCTATTTTCTTGTTAGATAGCATACCTTGGGATATGCGGATTTTCGAGTTTTCGAGGAGTATATAAAGCTAAGATTAATCCCACTCAACTTGAGGATAGTATTAACATTTATTAGTTGTGCAAAGTTATGACAAAACCTTGTTTTCTTTTTTGACATATAGTTAATATTTTAAGAAATCCAACTTAAATATCAATCTCTTAAAAGGTTTTCGAGTTTTCGAGTTGCATGTATGTATATGTGAAAAAAATTTATCCAATTCAAAAAATGGTTGTGATTATCACAAGCACAACCATTATATTATTATATTTTTTTTCTCAATATAAGTTAAAATAATAAAAATTCTTTTGTTTATATTTTAATATAATATATTATAAAATATTTTTAAAAAATAATGTTAAAAAACTGTTATTTTTAAAAATAAAAATAAAAAAACCACAATTAACGCTAAAACTCTAATATTAACAGTTTGTTATACAAAATAAGATATAATTCCCACTATCTTAATTTTGCGATAATTAGTTCTTCAGAAAAATCTGTCTCAATTATTGACCATATACATACATGCAACTCGAAAACTCGAAATTTGTTAATCTTGATTTTTCAATGTTTTATACAACCGTTTCAGATAATCGATGTGTTTGCATGTATCACTTTGACAGATAACACACCACCACTGCCCTTTATTGCTTCTAAAAACGTCTCCTAAATGTTCTCCATTAGAATCAAAGAACGAAAATATCATTCCTCCCAATTTATCTTCTCTCCATCTTATTTCGAACCCTATTCTATCCACTGGGTAATACTTAGTGGCAATTTTCTTTTTAGGTAATTGTTCGAAAACACTCGAAAAACTCAAATCGAATATTTCTGGGGCTAATCTTTTTAATACCGCTAATCCTTTTGATGTAAAAGAATATAACACCTTATGCCCTGCCCTTTCTCTTTTCATTACATTTAAAGCTGAGCATAGCCTTAAAAAAGAGCTTGCTAATCCTTTTGATATATTTAAATTTTCTGCGAGTGATTGAGGATAGGTTGTGCCACGTATTAACACATAATGTAAAATTGCCTTTCTAAATATGGTAGATACTATTTCATAAGGCAATCTTTCCATCTTTCACACCTTTTTGATTAGAGGTTGTTATTTTTATAATGTTTGTTTTATGCATACTCAGTTATATTTATTTTAATCATTTATAAACCTTTTGATTCATGAGATAGATTTATCCCTTAATTTTTAGTTGCAGTATTACTAACATTTTGAGGATTTTTGTCATTACGTATGTTTTGATGGAACATTTATTTATTTATTTCTCTTTAATAATTGTTAATTGTTTTTCTTTATTAATGTTGGGTAGTTTTTATATAATGTTAATTAAATAAAAATTTTTGATTCATAGTTTTTTACTAATTATAAGTTTTGATTCATGATATTTTATTTTTAATGTGTTTTAATAATTCTCATGAGAAAAATTAAAATTAACTTTATTTCATTAGAATAGTATATATACTATGTTTATTTTTATTCAAGTTTATTTCTGAAAATGATAGGTTCTTATTTTATACAAGATATTATTTGATTCATAATATTTTTTAATTTTATTGTTTGATTCACAATATTTTTTAAAATTTGGTCATAAACTTACAACAAAGTATTAAAATTTAAGAATAGTTGATTCAATCTATCTTTCGATTTTTCGAAACCTATATAACGTTCCTAAAACAAAAGTTCGAAATCAATGGGAAAAATATGGACAATTAATTTAAAGATTTAAATTATTAATTTATTATTATGGTGGAAACATGGACCCTATAGAGTTTATACAAAAATCTGCAAGCTCTATAGCAAGTACCATGCATAAATTAAAATTAAAATACAACCCATTCTCTGAAAAACCAATAAGAGGAAATACAAAGTTTTTTGTAGGTAGAGTTAGTGAATTAAGAGAGATTGGGGAGATTTTGGGCTCTGCCTTACATGGTAGTGTAGCAAATGCCGCAATAGTTGGTACTAAGGGTATAGGGAAGAGTTCTATGCTCAATATCATTTACTACGCTACAAAAAAGCAAGGACACTGGGTTGTTGAGCTAACGGCCTCTCAAATAACACCAAGACAGTTTTTAATTCAACTTTTATACAACATATTGACAGAAAATCTCATAACCATGAGTGGAACTATAAAATCTGATTATATGGAGCATTCAAGCAGAATCTTAGATATGTATAGGAAGTTAAACAACTATGGAGATAAAGTTCCTATCCACTATCCAAGGGAGAGAATTGAGAGGGATTTAGAGTATTTAATAAATGAGGTTAAAAGCCCGGATAAGTTATGCATAATCTTAATTGATGAGGCTGACCAGTTTGCAAAGAAGAGTTGTTTATCTTTATTGCAGTTTTTCCATTCATTTTTATATGAAGAGGGGATCTTAACGTTTATGGCTGGTTCACCAACATTAATGGATGATTTAACAAAGATATCTCCACCAATTAAAGATAGAATCCCTAAAATAATAAATATGCCCCCTTTATCAAAGGATGAGTCCTATGATCTAATTAGGAGGAGATTGGAAGATGCCCATATAGATGGAGCTGAGGAGTTTGAGCCGTTTACTGAAGATGCTATCCACAAAATTGTTGAAGAATGTGATGGTATTCCAAGAAAGATAATAATGACATGCTCAGAATCAATATCAATAGCTATAAGAAAGGGTTTAACCAAGATAGATGAGAGTATTGTTAAAGAGGCAATGCATTCCCTCGGCATTAGTGTTGGGCATCAAATTCTAAATCATTTAACTCCAGCACAGTCAGATATTGTTAGGGCAATGGCAAAGCTTGGAGGTTCTGCAACAGTAACCCAATTAGCTGAATACCTAAAAAAATCACCAAGCACTATTGGAACACACTTATCTGACATCTATGAGATGGGATATATTTATAAAGAAAGGGATGGAAACAACGTATATTATAAGCTATCAAGAGAGCTTAGGGATGTGCTGATAGGTGAAGATGATGAATTGGAGATGTGATGTTCAAAACTTTGAGCCGGATGTTAAGATATCTTTAACAAGAGTTGGAGTAACAAATCTAAAAAAGCTTGTCAGATTAAAGAGAACAAACAAAAGACCTATAATTTTATTATCTACCTTTGAGGTTTTTGTTAATTTGCCAAGCTCACAAAAAGGTATTCACATGTCAAGAAATCCAGAGGTTATAGAGGGAATAATAGATGAGGCATTAGAGTTGGAGAGTTATGAGATGGAGACAATTTGTGAGGAGATAGTTAAGAGGTTGTTTGAGAAGCATGAATATGCCACAGAGGCAGAGGTTTTTATGGTTAGTGATTTCATGACTAAAGAGAAAAGCCCAATATCTGGAAAATATTCTCAGGAGATACACAAAATTATGGGTGGAGCTAAGGGAATAAAGAAGGATGATAAAATTGAATTAACAAAAATTGTTGGAGCTGAGGTTGTTGGCATAACTGCATGTCCATGTGCTCAAAATTTGATAAAAGAGATGTGCATTAAAAATTTAAAGGAAAAGGGCTTTTCTGATGATGATATTGATAAAATATTAGATTCAGTTATCTTTGCTACTCACAATCAGAGGGGAATTGGCAGAATTATTTTGGAAGTTCCTACTGGCTATGAGATTGAGATTATGGAAATTATAGACATAATTAAAAAATCTATGAGTGCTGAAATTCATGGTATATTGAAGAGGGCTGATGAAGCTTATGTTGTTGAGCAAAGCCATAGAAATCCTAAGTTTGTTGAAGATTGTGTAAGGGAGATGGCTAAAAGGGTAGTGGAGAAATTTAAACACTTGCCAGATGAGACAAAGGTTTCAATTAGGCAGATAAATATGGAGAGTATTCATAGGCATGATGCATTTGCTGAAAAAGTTGCTACATTGGGAGAGTTGAGAAAAGAACTTGAGTTGATTTAAAACTTCCTCTATTTTTAATAACTTTGCTAAAAAACTATAGTCATCTAAGGATATCAATATGCAATAGAACATTTTTTAACTAATTATAACGGGGGAGAAATTTGAAAGCTTTGGTTTTAGGTATAAACACAAGACCAGTAGTTAATTCTCTAAAAAAATTGGGGTTTTATGTATATTCCGTCTCTTACTATGCCCCAGAAGATTTAAATGCTGATAAAAAATATTATTTAATAAATCCTCTATCTCATGGGAGATTGAGAGAAAACTATGATGAAAACAAATTAATTGAGATAGCTGATAACTTAGCTGATGAAGTTGATTATATCTTCATAACCTCAGGTGTTTTTGAATTCGAAAATTCGAAAATTCCAAGATGGGATAATATTGTAGGTAATGAGCCAAAAAAGATAAATGAAATCAGTAACAAATATAAGACATATAAAAAATTACAAAACCTTGGTTTTAATATACCAGAAACAAAGAAAATTAATAATAAAACTCAATTATATGGATTTTTAGAGGAATTTAAGTCCTGTATTTTAAAACCCATTTATGGAAGTGGAGGAGGAATTATAAAACTTGAGTCAAATGATTTTTATATTGATAAGATAATTAATGAAATTAAGTTCCCAATTATTGCTCAGGAATATATTGGAGGGAAAAGTTTCAGTGCCAACTTTATAGGCAATACATTTATAACCTTTAACAAACAAATTATAATTAAGGGAATGTATGCTGGGAATTTAACTCCTTATATTAATTTGCCAAAGAAGTTTATTAAAATATTTAGTGAGGCTATAGAATCTTTTGAATTAAAAGGAATGAATGGCATTGATTTTTTGATTAAATATAATGAACCGTATATTGTCGATATAAATCCTCGCATTTTAGGGACTTATGAGACAATAGAGATGAGTGCATCTCAAAATTTGGCGAGGGTTTTGTTAAATAACAATTATGCTAAGGATTTTAAACCAAAAGAAATGTATATAAAAAGAATATTGTTCGCTAAAGAAAAAATTATTGCCAATATATCAAAAAGGGACTTTGTTTATGACATTCCAAAGAAGAATGCAGTCATAGAGAGAGGAGAGCCTATAGCTACAGTAATTGCAAAAGAAAACATTAAATCAATAATAAACGATGTATATAGGGAGTGTGCAGAGTATGAGGAAAGAAAAGAAAATAGAGAGAATATATGAGATGCTAAACGACCCTTTGGTTCAGGAAGTTCTTTTTAATATATTTGAAGGAGACGAGAAAGGGTTTGAGGTTATTGACGTTCTTTTAGAGAAGGGCGAGACAACAGAGGAGGAAATAGCCAAAGAGCTTGGAGTAAAGCTTAATGTAGTTAGAAAACTGCTTTATAAGTTGTATGATGCAAGATTGGTTGATTACAAGAGATGGAAAGATGAAGATACTAATTGGTATTCCTATACATGGCTACCAACACTTGAAAAACTGCCTTATATGGTAAAAAAGAAGATAAATGAGCTAATCAAAGACCTTGAGGAGAAGTTAGAGTTTGAGAAAAACAACATGTTTTTCTTCTGTCCAAATTGCAATGTAAGATTTACATTTGAAGAGGCGATGGATTATGGATTTGCATGCCCCGGCTGTGGAAACATGTTGCAAGAGTTTGATAACAATGAATTGATTAGGGATTTAGAGGAGCAAATAAAATTTTTAAAGGGGGAATTAAAAAACAATCCTTTTTTGAAATAAATGTAAATAATTTAATGAATGTGAGATTATGGAATTTGAAAAAGCCCTATCTATTTTAAAAAACTTATGCCCTGAGAATGTGGTAGAGCATTGTATAGCAGTTTCGGAATATGCTTATGAATTAGCTTTAGCTATAAAAAACAACGGCCATAATGTTGATATTGAGCTTGTTAGATTGGGAGGTTTGTTGCACGATATTGGTAGGAGTAAAACCCATGGTATAGATCATGGAGTTGTAGGGGCTGAAATTTTAAGGGAGTTGGGTTTTGATGAGAAACTTGCATTAATAGCTGAGAGGCATATTGGGGCAGGAATAACAAAAGAAGAGGCTATAGAGCTTGGTCTTCCACCAAAAGATTATTTACCAATAACATTGGAAGAAAAGATTGTAGCTCATGCTGATAACTTAATATTTGGGACGAAGAGAGTTGAAATAAATGAGGTAATAAAAAAATTTGAAAAAAGATTGGGTAGAAATCACCCTTCAATTAAGAGAATTATTTTACTAAATGATGAGATAAACAATCTTTTAAAATAAAAATTTTATGAAAATAACCCTGGAGCAATTTTTAAGATTGTATAATATGCTAAAACTCCAACTGTCATGGTTATAGCAGAAATTACAAACATCCTCCCTATTTTTAACCCAAATATTGGAATTGCAAACAAAGCTCCTATAATTGCCGTTCCCATTTGAACAATCTCTAATCTTTTTGATATGTCTTCTGGTTTAACTGGAGGTATTGGAGCAACACCACTTAACATACCTGAAACAGCTATTAAATAAGCTCCCAACAGTGCAGCAACAGCTGGAATGACCCCACACAATATAATAAAACCAATAGCTAAACCACTTGCTGTAACACTTAACAACTGCTTTTTATACATTTTAAAGTCTTCAAGAGTTTTAGCCAATATTTTTAGAGAATCTGCCAAATCTCCACCGTATTTCCTATTTTCAATCATAATTCTTGCTAACATCCTTAATACTTTAGAGTCATATAAATTAGACACAATTGTCATAGACTCTTCAAAACTTAATTTTTGATTTTCCATTAGATATAGAACTTTTCTAAATATATCACTAACTTCTTTTATATTGCTTTTAACAACTTCAAGTAATGCTTCGTTTATGGACCTTCCAGATTCGAGGGCTAATATCATAATATAAAGAGCTTGTGGAATGTTATTTTCAAGAGTTTCTATTTTATTTTCGTATAAAATAGAGGGGATGAACAATGCAGCTCCCACATATATAACTACGAATATAATCATACTTTTCAAGGTTAGGTTTAGATAATAAGATATTAGAATTGGTATCGCAGCTATAATAATTAACAACAATACAAACTTTTTTTCATCAAACTCCTTACCAAGTTTTTTAAAGAGTATGACATTCCTTTTTATAGTTCTTTTATATAGGGTTGTTAAGTATTTGGGCATGTTATCACATTAAGCATTTTATTCTATTTTTAGTTTAACAAAAATTCCAAATATTAGTGTTAATAATGGACCAATTTTCAATAGCAGTAGGTTTATAGTGCTTAATATTCCTGAAAACCCCTGATTACTTATCATAGTCGATAATATCATCCCAGTAAATGGAAGTATTAACCCAACCCCAAATGCTAAGTTTCCTAAGTTTTGTATCATAAATTTCGATGAATCCAATTTAATCATGGACTCTCTAACAATATCCTCGTATAATTTCTCTAAAAGTAGGGGTAGATTACCTTTATTGTAACCTATAATCATCTGGTCGTATAATTTTTTTAATAGGGGGATTTTTGTCCTCATCTTAGCTCTTTCAAGTGCTTCTACTAAGTTGTAACCTCCTATATTAACGTCTCTAATTATAGACCTTGCCTCAAATGCTACGACTCCGTACTCTCTACTTTTTGAAATATTATCTAAAACTTCTGGTAGAGACCCTCCTGCCCTAAGGATTGATACCATATATATCAATGTAAATAAGATTTGAAGTTTTATTTCCCCTTTAAATAATATTAGTCTGATTTTTGGGTAAAATAATGACAATGCTAATATAATTCCAGCTCCTAATAATCCATTGGCTAATCCTTGAAGTGGATCATTATCTAAAATTCCCATAAAGAGTAATACCAAAAAAGTTATAATCATATAGGTTATTACCTTTTTAAAATAGGCTACTTCATCTCTAATTCCCATATACCTAAGTTCATTTCTTGATGGAAATAAGTTACCTTTAAATATTTTTGACAGTGACTTTGCTGTCTTACCAACAATATCTTCTTCATATAGTATAAATTCGTACTTTTCTATATCAGTGAATTCTTCTTCAGGTTCAAAATAAACGTCATAGAATTCAGGAGTTTCTTCCTCTTTTTTGGATTCTTTTAACTCCTTTAAAGTTTCTATACTGAGAGGTTTTAGTCCTAACTTATATAATAACAAATCAATTTTTTTCTTTATATTTAGTTTTTTAGAATATTCACCCATTTAATTCACCAATTAGACATAATGTTTAATGTTTTATCATCTTATCAATCTCATAAGTTTTTCAGGATCTGCCTGATATCCCATTATGTATTTAGAAACATCTTCAAGTTTTTTAATATTATTTTTGTACAAGTAACTTAAAACCTTTTTCCTATTTTCTCTGTCTCTTAATAATTCCTCTTTAGTAATTCCTGCTATTTCACAAACCTCTTCTTCCCACATACAAATTCCTCTTCTTTCTAAGTGGTCTTTTAATCCATTATATTCGTAAAGGGAGGTTTTGGCAAATTCGTGACCTTCACCACCACCTTTCACAATCTCCACGATTTCAAGAATTCTCCTAATTGTTTTTCCAGCCCTTCTAATCCTCTGCTGGTTTATAATGAAATTTAATGCTGTTAGCATAATCCTCGGGACATTCATTGGTGGGCTTGTTAATCTTAAAATAGCTTCATCAGCACTATTCGCATGTAATGTTCCAGAGCAGTTTGAAACAGCAAAACCTCCATTTTTTCCAGCGATATAGGTATGGTTATCTTCGACTGTTAGGTCATATATGTATCCGTTATAATCAATGGTTTCTATTTTAGTTACTTTGTCTAAGTCCATATTTTTGTTTTTTGGAATATATATGAGGTCTCCAACCTTTACCATTTCTGCATTTATTTCAAAAATTTTTTCCTTTAATACATATACAGGATGGTCATGAGTTAGAGTAATTTCTCTTTTTCCTTTAGTTGTTATTTTAATTAATTTTCCAGAATATTTTTTTCGCCAAACTCTTAATATTCTTTTATCTTCAATAATTAGTGACAATTTATTGAAACTTTTGATATATATATTTTCGTTTTTAATATCTGCCCATTCAAATCCATTATCTTCTTTTTTTATGCTGTTTTCGTATTTTTTAAAGAATTTATCTACAAACTCTCCAATCTTTGTTATATTTCCATCTGATAAATAAATTAGCTCGTCATAAGCTAAAGCCCCATCGTGCCCGGTGTTCATAGCAACTAACAACGAATGAGCTTCTTCCCCTCTAACTTCTCCAACAAATATTCTATCTGGCCTCATCCTTAGAGCGTTTTTAATCAAATCATCCATTGTAACTTCATACTCTGGCATTCCAGGCCTTGCAGGCCTTGTAACCATCTTTATGACATGTTTATGAGGAATCTGTAACTCTGGGGTATCTTCGATAGTTATGATTCTTTCGTTGTACATTGAGAATAATGATAAAACATTCAACAATGTTGTTTTTCCAGAACCAGTTCCACCAACTATTAAGGTGTTTGCTGGTTTTGCTCCAAAGTAACCTTCAACAGCTTGCCATAAAAAAGCGGCGGTATCTATATCTAAAGTTCCGAAGTTTATTAAATCGATAACAGTTAATGGATTTTTTGAGAATTTTCTTATTGTTAATGTAGCTCCGTTCATGGTTATATCGGCTGTGGTAGCATTCACTCTACTTCCATCGGGTAGAAATGCGTCGAGCATTGGAACTCTTGAATCTATCGGTCTATTAACTAAATTTGCAATACTTTCAATAATCCTATCAACTTCATTTCTATCTAACACAATATTTGTTTCACACATCTGATGTTTTCTATGAAATACAAAAACTGGAACATTGTAACCATTAACCATAACTTCTTCTAATCTATCATCATTTAGCGGAACTTCTAATAGTCCGAGTCTTCCAATTACTAAATAAAAGAATTTTGCTAATGAGTCAATATAAGGAATAGCTAAATTATACCTCATAGAGAAATTTGTTAAATACTCTTTTATCTGTTGATATTCTATCAGACCTAAATCACTAATTTGGGATTTTATATGATTTATATGGTCTTTTGTAAGTTTTGAAAGGGATGCATTAATCTTTTCAATTTCAGGGATTGTGTAATAAATATAACCTTTTTCTCTTTTAATCACTACTTCCATTTCTATTTCATCAATTTTTATAGTGTAAGTATCCAATAAGGTTTCGTTATTTCCAACCAATGTCTTTTTATCAACAGTTGGGTAGGGTTCTACAGGTTTAATCTTAACGTTATTTGAAATTGTAGTTTCGGATTTTTTTTCTTTTTCACTTTTTTCAGATTTTTTATGTATTTTATCTAATATCCCCATTACAAATCACCAAAATTTATCTAATATACAAAAATAATTAAAATAAAAAAAGATATGTCTACTTATAATTTTTAAATTTAACTCATAAGTTGTCTTATCCAAATCTTACAAAGTTACATCAATATCTAAGTGTTCTGTTAGCTCCTTATATCTATTTCTTATAGTTACCTCTGTTACACCAGCAACTTCAGCAACTTCCCTCTGAGTTCTCCTACATCCAAGGAGAACGCTTGCTATATATATTGCTGCAGCAGCAACACCAGTAGGGCCTCTACCGCTTGTTAATCCCTTTTCAGCCGCTTGCTGTAATATCTGTATAGCTTTGGACTCAACCTCTCCAGGTAATCCAAGTTCAGAAGCAAATCTTGGCACATAATCGATTGGATTTGTTGGAGTTAGCTTTATATTTAATTCTCTTGCTAAAAATCTGTAAGTTCTTCCAATTTCTTTCCTATCTACTCTTGAAGCCTCGGCAATCTCATCTAAAGTTCTTGGCACTCTACACCTTCTACAAGCTGCATAAATAGCAGCAGCAACAACCCCCTCAATACTTCTTCCTCTTATTAATCCTTTATCAACTGCTCCTCTGTAAATTATAGCGGCATTCTCCCTAACATGTCTTGGCAATCCAAGTTTTGATGTAATTCTATCTAATTCTGATAAAGCAAATGCTAAATTCCTTTCTGCAGCGTCACTAACTCTAATTCTCCTCTGCCACTTTCTTAATCTGTAAAGTTGAGCTCTTTTATTTGCAGATAAATCTTTTCCATAGCTATCTTTATTTCTCCAATCAATAACTGTTGATAATCCTTTGTCGTGGATAGTGTACGTCATAGGAGCCCCAACTCTACATCTCTTAATTTTCTGTTCATGGTCAAATGCTCTCCACTCTGGCCCAATATCAAATAACTTCTCTTTAATGACACATCCACATTTTGCACAGACAATTTCAGCTCTTTCATAATCTTTAACAACTTCTTTACTACCACAAATTGGACAAACAATTTCTTCTTCCCTAACATTTTCTTCTTTTTTTTCGGAAGTTTCGGCTTTTGTTATAATTTTCTTTTCTTTTGTTTTTTCATTTTCTTTTGTTTTGAGAGCTTCCATAAGCTACACCATTAAATTTAATTTTTCTTCTTAGAATTTTTATATTTAGATTTATCGTTTTTTATATACACAGTCCCAGAAACTTCTATGCCTTTATCAACAGGGAGTATTTTTATATACGGTTTAGCAACTGGGCCGAAAATATCCACTACCTTACCAATTTTCTTATTTTTAAAAATAACAACCGAACCAATCTTTATCTCTCTCTTTCCCCTACCTATCAAGAAACCCTTTGGCGTTTTGTGAAGTATTTCTACTTTCAAATTGCTCCCTCTATATATGCTGATTTATCTTTATTCACAACTACTATATATAGTTTTCGAAAACTTTATATATATGTGAATTGAAGAAGTATATATACTTAATGAAAATATACTCAAATATATAAAAACTAAAGTGAAAATATGAAAGTTTTAGATTTAACACAGCCCTTAATTAATTTTCCTTATCCAGGAGATCCAGAGCTAAAAATTACTGAAAAAAGGATAGATGGGTTCATAGTATCAGAAATAGTTATGGGGTCTCATCTCTCCACTCATATAGATTATCCAAAACATGTTGGGTTGAAAAATGAAATTTTATTCAAGGATGGGATTATTAAAGGGAGAGGATATTGTATATCTTTAGAGGATTTTGAAAAGAATAGTGGTAAACATGATAAATTATTATTTACATGTGATATTTTGTTAATTTATACTGGATTTTCTAAATATTGGAATAAAAGAGAGTATTTTGATAAAATTCCAGATATATCGGTTGATAATATTATTAAAAGCAATATAAAATGTGTTGGCATAGATGCATGCACAATTGGTGGGTTAGAAGAGCATAAAAAGCTTTTATCAAACAATATTTTAATTATTGAAAATCTAAATGAAAATTTGAAAAATTTGATTGGAAAGAGTTTCTATTTTTTAGGATTGCCGTTAAAGATATTTGATATTGATGCATCTCCAGCGAGGTGTGTAGCTATTTTATAGTGTCTTTCAAATTAATAAAATTTATTAAGGAAGATTTAAATGCCTTCCTTTGGAAGGCATTCATTAGTGCCTTAGTTATTCCAAAGAGTTTTGAAAGACACTATAGATTATTCCTTATAATCCTTATTTAATTTTTAATATTGGCTATTAGAAAATATGATATCACAGATAATACTTATTTATGGCTATTTACTACTTAGAACCAAATAGATAATTTTATATATTACCAAATATAACAATAATATTACCCGAATTATTTACAATATTAACAAAAGGTGAGAGGATGAAAATAGCAATCTTGGGAGCAGGTTGTTACAGAACACACGCAGCTGCAGGGATAACAAACTTCATGAGAGCTTGTGAAGTTGCTAACCAAGTTGGAAAGCCAGAAATTGCTTTAACACACTCAACAATTACAATGGGAGCAGAGCTTTTACACTTAGTTCCTGATGTTAAAGAAGTTATTGTTTCAGATCCATGCTTTGCTGAAGATCCAGGGTTAGTTGTTATTGATGAATTTGACCCAAAAGAAGTTATGGAAGCTCATTTAAGTGGAAACCCAGAAAGTATAATGCCAAAGATTAGAGAAGTTGTTAAGGCAAAGGCAAAAGAGTTACCAAAACCACCAAAGGCTTGCATCCACTTAGTTCACCCAGAGGATGTTGGTTTAAAGGTTACTGCTGATGACAGAGAGGCTGTTGCAGATGCAGAAATTGTTATAACATGGTTACCAAAAGGAAACAAACAACCAGACATCATTAAGAAATTTGCAGACGCAATTCCAGAAGGAGCTATTGTAACCCACGCATGTACAATCCCAACAACAAAGTTCGCAAAAATCTTTAAAGACTTAGGAAGAGATGATTTAAACATAACCTCCTACCACCCAGGGGCAGTTCCAGAGATGAAGGGGCAAATTTATATTGCTGAAGGTTACGCAAGTGAAGAGGCAATCAACAAGTTATATGAGATTGCTAAGATTGCAAGAGGAAATGCATTCAAGATGCCAGCTAACTTAATTGGTCCAGTTTGTGACATGTGTTCAGCAGTTACAGCAACAGTCTATGCTGGTTTGTTAGCTTACAGAGACGCTGTTACAAAAATCTTAGGTGCTCCAGCTGACTTCGCTCAGATGATGGCTGATGAGGCATTAACACAATTACACAACTTAATGAAAGAGAAGGGAATAGCAAACATGGAAGAGGCATTGGACCCAGCTGCATTATTAGGAACTGCAGACAGTATGTGCTTTGGTCCATTAGCAGATATCTTACCAACAGCTTTAAAGGTCTTAGAGAAATATAAGAAAGAGTAAATAGATTTTCTTTAAACTTTTTTGTTTTATTTTTATTTGAATTCAATTTACAGAAAATCGAAAACTTTTTAATCTTTTTTAGTTGTAAGATATTTTTAATCATAGTAATTGGTGGTGTAATGATATTTGAGAAGATAGAGGAGAATTTTAAAGAGTTAAAGGAAGGGAACGAAGAATTTATAAAAAATGGGCTTATTGATGAGGATGAGGCATTAAAACTATTTAAAATAGACAATTGGGGAGATTATTTAAAGCTGTTTAACATTGCCTCGAAGGTTAGGGACTTTTTCAAAAAAGAGATTGAGATTACCTCAACAATCCACATAACGAATGTATGCCATATAAACCCTAAATGCCTATACTGCGGTTTTGCCGCTGGAACTTCAAAAGAAGGCTATTATAAGCCCTTTAGATTAACTGATGAGGAAATAAAAAGATCAGCTATAGCAATTGAAGAGAGTGGGATAAGGAGAGTTAGCTGTTCCTCTGCACATGGTTATCAAGGTAGAGAGGTAGTAAGAGCTTTAAAGATAGTTAAAAAATATACAAACTTAGAGGTTTTAGTCAATGCTGGTGCTGATTTAACAGAAGAATCCATTAAAGAGCTTAAAAAATATGGCATCGACACAATCTGCTGTAACTTAGAGACAATAAATGAAGAGCTATTTAAGAAGGTTAAGCCGGGAGAGGAGTTGGAGGATAGGATAAGGGTCTGCAAATTGGTTAATAAGTATGGTATTGAGTTATCCACTGGCTTATTAATTGGTATTGGGGAGAGTTATGAGGATAGGGTGGAGCATTTATTTTATTTAAAGAATGAGTTGATTGTTGGAGAAGTTCCAATAATGGGCTTCAACCCTTACAAAGGAACGCCTATGGAGAATCATCCAAAATGTTCTGCCTTAGAGCAGGCAAAGACAATAGCTATAACAAGGTTGATATTTCCAAATATAAGGATAACTTCACCAACACCAACGATAGGGGCTGAGTTAGTGCAGTTTGCCTTATTTGGAGGGGCAAGCAATGTAGCAACAGTTATTCCTAAGAACCACCCAATGAATGTAAAAGGAGTTGGAAATCCAAAAACAGGGAATTTGGAGGAAGTTGTTAAGATGATTATGGATTTGGGACTAAAACCAAAGTTGGACTGGGAGAAGTATAGAAGATACTTAGAGGTTTATGGTAGATAATTATGAAAGGAATAAACCCCTACTACCTATATGCAGTTGGAAGTAGCTTTTTATTGGCAGTGATGTTCTTTCTATTAACAATTGTTAGGAAATTAAGCCCTATACATTTAATTGGGATAATTTTTGGATTATTTATTGTTTATTTTGCTCTAATGCAATATACATCTTCAAAACTTAGAAAAATAAACACTGGAAGGCTTATTTATAGAGGAGTAGTAAAGATTGGATGTTGGCATCATATTGTATTAGGATTGATTTTTATCTTTGTGGGATTTTTAATTGTTTATTATTTCACTGAAGGAGGAATGGCATCTGTTATATTAGCTTCATTTATTTTGTTTTTTGGTTTTTTAATAGCAAATCTTAAGCAAACACACTACATCTCTATTTATGAAAATGGAGTTGTTATTGATGGACTTGCATTTTATGATTGGAAGGAGATTGAGAAAAAAGAATCAAACAATAAGCTAATATTAAAAATAAAAGGCATCCCGAAAGAGATAGCTTTGGATAAAACATCTGATAAGTGGGATTATGAAAATTGGTATAACAAAGATGTATAAAGAGATTGCTGATTTAATTGGTTTGGAAAATTTTGAGATAGTTAATCCCTACAACAGCAAAGTTGATTGTGATTTTTTGATTATATCTAAGGGTTATAAAGAGAGGGTTAAAAATCTAAACCCAGAGGCAGAGATTTTTGAGATTAAATCAGCAACCTTTAGAGATTTAATTGAAAATTTAGAGGAATTAAAAAAATTAGGCATTGGTAATGAAGAGAAGATAAATAACTCAATCAAATTTTTAAAAAATAAAGAAAGAGAGCTAAAAGAATTAGCCAAAGGTTTAAACATAAAAGTTAATCCAAAAACAGAGTTTGTTAAAAAGGTTGTTGAAGATTTGGGCTTAGAAATTTCTGATGATGGTATTTTAATAATTCCAGATTATTTGTTTGATGGAAATAGTATAGAAAACGTTATAATCTTAAAGACACACAACTATAATTTAGGATTGGTTAAGAGGATTGAGGATAGATATTTGCAGATTATAAATAAATTGAGGGATTTTTATGAGAGATTTGATAAAAGAAGCAGTTAATAGCTTAGATTCAGCATTAGAGCTAAGAAAATTAATTATAGAAAAATTAAATGAGAAAAAGCTAAAAGAAAGTGATATAGTTGAGATTGTTGATGCAGTTGATGATTTATCTTTAGAAGAGATTCAAAAATTAGGAAGCAATTTAAGAACATTTCCAATGGGATGTGATTTGGTAGAGATTGCTGTAGGCCCGTGCTCATCCTCACTAACATTAACTCAACTCATTGAAAACTGCATCTTAACGGACTTTATGGGATTCCCAATTCATATTTGCTCTTATGCAGTTGCAGATATTGCTGAAAGAGAGGGATTAAAGCCCATAGATGTCTTAAAAATGATTTTAAATGAGGTAGATGTGCCGATAGATATAGACCACTTTGGAATGTATGGGGCAATGAGGTTTCCTAAGGAGATAACTCACTGCTATGGAGATTGCTATTTCAAAGGTCCTCCATTTAAGGGATGTCCAAGAAATAGAATCCATAAAAGGCTAATTGAGAAGGAGAAGGAGCATGCAGATGAGTTTGAAGAATGGATAAAGTTGGCATCAACAGTATGTATAAATGTTGTTGAGGAGCAGGGTGGGGAGGAGCATGCCGCCCCATTAGAGGAGATGGCAATTGTTGCAAAGACAGCTAAAAAGTATGGTAAGGGTTTGGAAGGCATTTTCCATATTGGAGATGGATACGATGATTTAATAACTGGATTAAAGGCATGTATTGATTTAGATGTTGATGTGTTTGTTGTTGAAGGAGCCCCATTTAACAGGGCTAAGGATAGATTAAAAGCCTTTGCTAAAGCTGTGGCAGTATCGAGAATATTAGTTAAAGGGGGAGTTGTAGCAACAAATGGGGCTTATGAGGATGAATGCAGAGTTGGTTTAAGAAGTGGATTAAACACTATATTAACTGGTTTTCCATTAAATCATCATGGATATATGTGTGGCTATAGCCCAGGAACTGCAAAGAGAGGGAATTTTGGTTTAAGGAGGGTTGTAAGGATAATTAAGGAGGAGATAAAGGCTGGAAATGTCAATGCAACGTTCATAGATAAAGACATGGTTAAAGCAATTGCCTTAGGAAATAGGTTTTTGAAAGGTAATGTTTATCCTTACAACATTGGAGGGTTTTATTTAGGAGATGCACACTGGGCGGCTATAAAAGAGAGCAATCTATGTAGAAAATTGAGGGTAAATAAGACAATTGATGACATCTCTGCTGAAAAAGTTGGATTGATTGGGGGGAGGTATATAAGTTGGGCAATTGCTGAAAAGGCGGAGGAGGTTTATATTTCAGATACAGATAGTTGGGTAGAGAAGGCCACTATTAAGATTTTAAATGAGGCAGGAATCAACGCCTATCCATGCAATGGAGATGATAAAAAAGCTGTAGAGAGTTCAGAAAAAGCGTATATAACAACCTTCATCCCAAATATTGCCTTGAGAATATTGAATAAGCTTAGAGATGATAAAGTTGAGCTTTTGATTTAAATTTTTATTTTAATATATGTGGTGGAATTAATGGATATTGATGAAGTCCTTAAATGTTTATCCAATACTACAAAAGAAAATTTTAAGAAAACGGAGCATTTTGAAATTAGAATGGGACTTAGAAAAGATAACCTACCAACTGAAGAAGGATTATTTGAAATTCTAACTAAAAATAAACCAGTTGGAATATTAAAGCAGAAAGATGATAAATTTAAAGTGTATTATGAGTTTGATGAGGAGCATGATATTGTTGTAGTGATAAGTATAAAGTCAGTTGAACCATTGCAAATAAATTTAATTACTATATTTCCACAGGATATAGAAAAAGGAGGGAGAAATAATGAAAGTTAAAATTGACTACGATTATGAAAATGATAGTTTATTAGTTTATAAAGATGGAAGAAAATCTAAAAAAACATTAGATTTGGATGATATTTTAATTGATTTTGATGAGAATGGAGATGTTGTAGGAATTGAAATGCTCAATGCTTCAAAATTATTTAACGTTGATAAGTTTGATTTACTTAAAAATTTAGTTAAATTTGAAGCAATTGGCAAAATTACAAAGGATTTGATAACTTTAGAACTAAAATTGTGGATATTAAGGAAGAAAAAGGAAATTGTTAAAGAATCAACTGTTAAAGGTTTAAATACTATTGGAATAAAAGAGGGAGAAGTTGTTATGGGGTAATTATGAAGATAGATGATTTAATCTGCAAAGTTAGATGTAATTTAAGATTTAGTCAGTGATTTTCATGAATTGGAAGGGACATACAATATTGGGTATAATCTTTGGATTGCCATTTATTTCCTCACCAGAGCAGATATTTTTGGCTTTAGCTGGGGCTTTGTATCCAGATTTAGACCATGATGTTAAGGAAGATATTGTTAAAAGAGGGCTTTTGATATCCGGAGGGATTGTTCTTATAAATATTTTGCTGTATTTTTTTGATAGACAACTGTTTAATGTTGATTTGTTTATTTTGGGAGTTTCAGTTCTTCTAATATATCTAATTCCATATTTTTCAGACCATAGGGGCTTAACTCATACGTTTTGGTCTCTACTATTTGTATCCTTTATATTGGGTTATTTGGCTTATAAACTCTCATTTATCTCATCAGTTTTTGCTGGGTTGATATCTTTATTAATGGTTACTAATGAGGTTTTACTCGGTAGAGTGATGATTTTTGCTGTGTTTGCATGGGCTATTTTGGATATTATAAAATTAAATCCAGGAATTGATGGAACTTTGCATTACATATTACCAATAATTGCCGGATATTTATCTCATTTAGTTGGAGATTCAATGACTCCAGCTGGAGTTAGGGCTTTTTATCCAATATCTAACTATAAATTAAGAAAAAAAGAAAGTATTGTATTAATAGCAATATGGATAATAATGGCAGTTTATATTTGGAAAGATCTGATTTTTTAAATTTTTTAAATAAAAGTTATAAAAAACAAGAAGTATTAAATCTCATAAGATAGCAGAGTTTCCTTAACTTTGTTTATCTTTTGCATTTTTTCATTAACTTCTTTTTCATATTTGTCTAATCTCTCTTTAAATGCCTTTATTCTTCTTTCAACCTCTTTTGGAGCAGGTCCCCCTATAACATCTCTCATCTTAACATTCTCGTAAGGGTCTAAAGCCTTCTTTATCTTTTCATCACCAACTTTCAAATTGTATTTTTCTAAAACTTCATATATAATTTCAATCATGTCCTTTTTTTCCTCTATACTTCTTCTAACAACCTCTCCAACGATGCCGTGTGCTGTTCTAAATGGAATGCCAGTCTCTCTAACCAAAGTATCTGCTAATTCTGTTGCTGTTGAGTAATTTGCATTAGCAAGTTCTTTCATTCTCTCTTTATTTACTTTTATAGTTTTTAGCATTCCATGAACCATTTTTATTGTATCTATTGTTGTATAAACACTATCCCATAAATGTGGGCTTATTTCTTGCAAATCTCTATTGTAAGTATTTGGTAAAGCTTTTAAAATAGTTAAAGCAGTAACCAAATTCCCATTTAATTTAGATAGCTTAGCCCTTGCTATCTCTGCCACATCAGGATTTTTCTTTTGAGGCATTATTGAAGATGTTGAACAAAACTCATTAGCAATTTCAACAGTTCCAAACTCATAAGTTGAGAATAAAATCAGTTCTTCACAAATCTTTGATAGATTTGTTCCCAATATTGCTAAATCTGCCATTGTCTCTACTATAAAATCTCTTGCTGAAACACCATCCATTGAGTTCTCTATTAAAGCATCAAACCCAAGGAGTTCTTTAGTTCTATCTCTATTTATCTTAAATCCGGTTGTAGCCATTGCCCCACAGCCTAATGGAGAGATATTAATCCTCTTATAGGCATCTAACAACCTTAAAATATCCCTCTCAATTGCTGAAACATAGCTTAATAAGTGGTGAGCAAATGTTGTTGGTTGAGCATGCTGTAAATGAGTGTAGCCAACAGTTAATGTCTCCTTATGCTCTTCAGCCAATTCTAAAATATCTTTTAGCATCTCAATTAATGATTTAGCTATCATTAAAACCTTCTCCCTTAGAGCAATTCTTAAATCTGTTGCTACCTCATCATTTCTACTTCTTCCAGTGTGCATCCTTCCAGCTACATCCTCACCAAGTTTTTTAATCAACTCATTCTCAATAACCATGTGTATATCATCCAAAGAAGGGTCTAAGTTAAGATTTTCCATGCCTTTTTTATAAATCTCTTTTAAACCTTCAATAATCTTTTTTGCGTCATCCTTTTTTATTATTCCTTGCTCATAAAGCATTATCACATGGGCAATATCGCATAAAATATCTGCTTCAAAAATTTCTTTATCAAAGCTTAAGCTTGTTGTGTATTTTGCTACATCTTCTTTTATTGAATTTCCTAATCTTCCTCTCCTCAAGATGTTCATGTTTTCACCAAATTCATTTAAATGTTTAATTAAATTTCCTAATGGGGTAATAATTTGTATAAATATTTTTCTATTTAATTTGAATATTAAAGTATATATAAAATAGTGCAAATATTTGGTTTATACTTTACTAAATTATTAATAAGTTATAAGGAGGGATTATGGAAAATATATTTGCAATGATTGTAATCATAGTTTCAGTATTAGTTAGTGTTTTACTATATAATTCATTAATGAAAAAATTAAATAAAAACAGCCATATAAAATTAAGTGATTTTGAAGTTATTTACCGATTTGTAATACCTATAGGGCTTTCATTTATTGTAATGAAATATAGCAGTGATTTTATTGCAAGTGAGGGTTTTAGTCCAAATTCTTTAATCTTATATTTCTTAGGTGCAACAATCGTGGCTATATTTTTAGCAATATATCATTTAAGCTTAAACATAATTATAAAAATCTTTAAAAATAAAGAATAAATAATTAATTTCTATACGTAACTAAGAGGATTATAATGTAATTATTTTAAAGTAATCAACTTTTATTGAATTTAGAAGATGTTGGCATCATTCTTAATTATAAAAACGACTTCAATAAAAATTGGTTAGAATAAATATCTATTGGTGTCTTTATGGGGCATGCTATAAAAATATTACTCTATGCAATGGAAAAAATACAAAAAATCTAACTTATTGAATATAGTTTTTTTATGGATTTTGGTTAAGATATATTTAATAGTTGGTATATTCTTGACTGTAGTGTATAATTGGAGATTTTTTACATACATGACTTTCGTGGTATTGTTCATAATCACAATGAGCACATGTGTGGCAATAGCTACATTAAAAAAGATAACTCTTTAAATTAACATGGGGATGAAAATGGCTGAGTATTTGCCTATAGTTGATTTTTATGAGAAAATGGATAAAATTATCAGCGAATTAGCTAAACAAAAGAATTCAAAAGTAATTTTAGTGGAATTCGGTTATTGTCCAGATCCCAATTTATTTAAAGAATCTGGATTGGAAGAAATGCTTAAAGAAATAGAAGAAACACTTAAAAACCATAGAATAGAAATCAGTTATTATAATGTTGAAGATAGCGAAGCATCCGAATGTATGGATAATTGTAAATATAGTGATATGTTACTAATCCTTATTTTTTCGTTATTGGTTGTGTTATTGCTGCCAATAGATGCGATATTAAGGTTTGTGCTTAAGAAAAAGAATATTGCAGATAAATTTGCAAAGATTATATTTAGCCCAGTTGAAAAAATAACATTCAAAAAAATAATACACAATTTAAAAGGATTAAAAGAATACATTAAAAATATAGAAAAGAACGGAAAACATGTCATTGTTATCGTTTATTAGGGATGAAAAATCAATAATAATACCAATCATAGAAAGGAGGGTATAAATGTCTAACTTATTATTAAAACGTGTATTAGACTTAAATAATATAGATATTTTCAAAACAAATAATAAAGAATTTATGACAGTAAATGGTACTATAAATAAATCATTGATTCTAATTTTGATTACATTAGCATCAGCAATATTTTCATTTTATTATATTCACTCACCACTACTTATGGTTTTAACTGGAGCTATGGGAGCAATTATTATGTTAATTTTATTTGTTTGGGCATATTTTGAATATAATAATCCTAAACTTGTGAAATATTTATCTCCAATATATGCAATTGTTGAGGGGTTAAGCATTGGAGTAATCTCACAAATTTTTGAATCATCATATGAGGGAATAGTGTCTCAAGCATTGTTCATGACATTTGGTATCTTTTTAATAATGTTTCTTATATACAAATATAGGATTATTGAGGTTACCAGTAAATTTAAAGTAGTGATCATTTCTACAACTCTTGGAATTGCGATATTTTACTTTATATCTTTTATATTGGCGATTTCGGGCATTTACTTGCCAACATTTAAAAGTGGTGCGGTAGGAATTGGTTTTAGTTTATTTGTAGGGACAGTTGCATCATTAAATCTATTATTGGATTTTGATATGATTGAAACGATGATTAAAAACCAATTTCCAAAAGATTTTGAATGGTATTGTGCATTTTCTTTGTTAGTGACACTTATATGGATTTACGTTGAAATGCTAAGTTTCATTAAAAAAATTAGGGATAATATCGATTATTAAGATATAACTTAAGTGAAACCATGAAAAATTCCTATCGATTTATCAAAAATTAAATAATAGCTTACTTTTTTATATAGTTAAGTTTTTTATCAGGAAGGTTATTTCCTTTTTATACTTAGCTATTTAATTCAAATCGATATGCATATATAAGGATTTTGTATTATTTTAATTTATAAAAAATGTGAAAAATAATAGGGGGCATTAAGTAATCATTAAATGGGATATTATGGGAGATATTGCTTATTCATGGATGAATAGTCCAATTACTGTTGGAATAAGCTTAATGGTTGAGGGTATATTATTATGGGTTATTCCAATATTGGTTTCTAATTTTTATTTAAATTATGGTTGGGGCTTATTAAAAAATATATTTAATGTTTCAGTGGTTTTATTTGCAATTGGCATATTAATTGGGTTTTATTTATCAAAAATTCTATTGAATGGAGATATTGGAAAGTATGTCATATTTGAAAAAAATAGGATTGAAAAATTTTTTAAAATATTTTTATTTTCATTTCCATTAGTCGTTATATTCTCAGCAGTATTAATTAAATATCTTATATTGGTGCCAATATCATCCACTCAAATAGAAAGCGTGATTATCTTATCCATATTAAGCTATGGAGGCGGCATTTGTTTTTCTATAGGTTACAACATACTCAAAAAATCAAATAACATCGTAGGATGAATTTTTGCCTATATTCCAATAACATAATTTATTTTTAGGTGAAGACAATGAGTGAACAAAAATGTAATGAGAAACGTAAAAAATACTTTCAATTTCTAACAATAAATACCATAATTATAACTCTTCTTTTGTCATATAATTTTAAAAGCGTATATTTAAATATATTATTTCTGATTTTTGTGATAATAGTTGATACCTTATGGATATTAAATTGCAAATCACGAGAAAATAATCAAACAATGGGGAAATAATGAATAATGTAAAACTAAGAAAAATTTATGGCAATATTGGTAATGCTTACTGAGTGTTTTTAATAGCTCTAAATTTATATTATCTTAAAACAAAACCATTATCTATTATCAATATTTTTATTATATATTTAGGTTTAGGATTCTTTGCAATATATAAAAGAGGTTATTTGAAAATGTACAAAACATTTGGGAAAAAGCTAACTCTATTTATTATTACACTGGCTTATATTGGGCCATTATTGGGAAATTTAGCTTTAATTTTTTTAAATATATAGAAGGTGATATTATGAATAACAACAAAAAATATAGGTTATATTGGAGTATTTGGTATTTCCTATTTGGGGTTTTACTTATTTTAATGTTTAATTTAGAACTACCTTATAAAACATGGATTATGGGATTATTGGTTATTATGGCTTTATTCGAGATAATGATGTTGATATACAAATTCTATAAATAATAAATTCTATTTAATTTTATAAATTTAATTATTATAATTAACTTATTAGATTTCTTAACAGGAGGGAAATTTACTATTTATATTTTACTATTTAATTTAAATCGATATGTATATATATAGGAGTTTTACATTATTATGTTTATGAAAAATAATAAGGGCTATTAGATAGGTTATTAAAATACTCTTTAAAAAAATTAAAAATAGTTGGCGATGACGCTCCTATATGGAGCTGAGCCAATTCGGAATTGCCAACCAACTAAAAAGGTGGGCAATATGAAATTTTTAGATAAGGGAGTATATAAGGTTTTTGGGGCAATAGTTTTGGTAAGCATGGTAAGTGCCTTAGTAGCTGAGCCAGTGGCTTTGGGGAATAGTAAATTAGCTGCTGAAGCATACATTAATTATGAAGAATATAAGGGGCATCATTATACCAGTATGGCAATACTAGCCCCATTTACTGCTTACGATTGTTGTGTAGCTTGTGAATTAATAGGAGCAGGATTATGTGCAGGTCCTGTGGGTATTATACCAGCAGCTTGTGGTGTAGCCATTTAATTTGTATTGGGAAATATTATTTAGAAATCCATTTTTTATTTTTTGGGGTGTTATTATGGATTTGAATTCCTATAAAAGAGATGCATATTATATGATAATCCTATGTCCGATATTTGCAGTATTTATGTTCTTTTTAGTTATTTATATGGGCAAAATTTTTAATGTATATATCCAATTTAATCCAATTACCGTTCACATGTATATAACTGCATTCTGTATTGGAGTTGGGTATGGAATATATTATTGGAGAGATAAGTTGAAATATATTGATAGTGGGGATTCCATTTCTAAAATAATAAAAGATTTTTCTAAAGCCGTACTAAATAAGATATTCTTAATTTCTTTAATTCTTGCTATATTATCATCTATATTACTATTTAACACTATAACGTTTAGTATTATAGTATTTTGGGCAATATACATTCCAGGGGTTTTATTTGGAGCATTATTTGGAGAATACTTGTCAATATTAAAAATTATAAAGAATATAAATGAATTAGGAGTTAAATTTGGTGAATCTCAATGCTCTTCAAAGAACTAATCAAAAAACTAAAATCCTACTACATTCTACCAGTTTTTTTATTTTCTATATCATTTATTATAGGATTCTTTACAAAAATACCAACGTCCAATAACTTTCCAAAGATTGATATTAACATAATATTTCCGCATACTTTTTTAGGTATTTTAACAAACAACTTAAAAGTTATATTAATAAACTTATCTGGGAGTGTTTTGTTTGGATTCACCACTTTTGTTAATATGCTTTATAATGGTTTTGTTATTGGTCTTGAAGTTAAAGGTCTATTTTTTATTGGTGCAGATTTAAAATATATTCTAATAACCATACTTCCCCATGGAATATTCGAAATTCCAGCCATATTGATATCAGCAGTAGCAGGCTTTAAAATTCCTTATGAGATAGTTCTTTATCTCTTAGATAAGAAAGAAAAACCAATAGCTAATGAAGATATTAGAGAATTCTTGAAATTAGCAATAATGTCAATAATTCTAATAGTTATAGCCGCTTTTATAGAAGTTTATATTACTCCAAAGATAGCCAACTACCTACTAACATAAGATTTAAATACAATTATGCTTTATAATTAAGATAAAATCTATTTTTTGTGGTGATTTATAATGAAATTCTACAATAGAGAAAAAGAACTTAACTATCTAAAAACATATTGCCAATTAGAACCAAACTCTATTTTATTCGTTTACGGCCCAAAATCATCTGGTAAATCAACTGTAATGAGAAGAGTTATTAAAGATTTAGAAAACAGTGATATAGTGTTTTTCTATTACAATCTAAGAAAATATGCTACTTATAGTAAGGAGGAGTTTTTAAGAGTGTTTTTTGAAAAATCTGATAAGAAATATCTGTTGAATAAATTAGAACTCAACTTAGGGGTTTGTAAGTTTGGGATTGAGAAGAATTTTGATTTTAATAACTTAAGTTTGAATGATGTATTTGCTGAGATAAATGAATCAATAAATGCTGTTGTTGAAGATGGAAAAAAGCCAGTTTTAATAATTGATGAATTACAGAAATTAAAAAATATCTACTTTAATGGGGGAAAATCCTTATTAAATGAACTATTTAACCTCTTTGTCTCTCTGACTAAAATGGAGCATTTGTGCCATGTTATTTGTATAACTTCTGATACCTTATTTATTGAAGAGATATATCAAAACTCTACTTTAGAAAATACTTCCGAATATTATCTAATTGATTGGTTAAGAAAAGGAACTATAAGAGAGATTTTAAAAGAGGAGGGTTTTAATGAGGAAGAGATTAATTATGCCTTAAATTATCTATCCTTACCTTATGAAATCTCCCAATTAATAAATAATAAAAAATTGGGTTTATCAGTTGAAGAGACTATAAAGCAGTGGATTAATATTGAGAGGGATAAGATTTTATATTTAATATCTACTCAAAAGGAGTTTGAGATGAAGAGGTTAGTTAATACCTTAAAATTATTTAAAGATAAAATAAAAATTGATATTAGTGAAATTATAAAAAACAATCTCATGAATGAGGTTAAATTTTTAATTAAAAATGAGATTCTATTTTATGATGTGATTAATGGTATTGTAAAGCCGACTTCTGTAAAAAAGTGGTATGCCATAAGAGAAATTTTAAAGTAAATCACTTTACTTTTTTATAGTTATTAAGTTTTCTAGTAGGTAATCTATTTCCATATTTATACTTTACTATTTAATTTAAATCGATATGTATATATAGTAGTATTTGTATTATTACATTTACGAAAAACGTGGAAAATGATAAGGGCGTTAAAAAGATGTGTTAAAATACTCTTTAAAAAAATTAAAAATAGTTGGCGATGACGCTCCTATATGGAGCTGAGCCAATAAAGGGTAGTGGAACCACCATACAGAGGTGGCAATATGAAATTTTTAGAGAAGGGAGTATATAAGATTTTTGGGGCAATAGTTTTGGTAAGCATGGTAGGAGCCTTAGTAGCTGAGCCAGTGGCTTTGGGAGATGTTGGATGGTATTTAGGACATAAGTTAGGAGATAAAGCAGGGACATATGTTGGTGAAAAATTATCTGACAATGAATATGTAATAAAAGGAGCAGGACATGTTGGTTCATATTTAGGTGGAAGAATTGGATGGAGAGCTGGAATGACTATTGGTGCTGAAATAGGAGCACTGGCAGGGCCAGAAGGTGCAATAATTGGTGCTGCAGTAGGTGCATTTTAGTTTAAACTTTAAAAATCATTCTCAATATTTTTATTTTAATTTTTTGGTGATATTATGAATTTGGATTATGCAACGTCACTGTATGTAATTCTTATGGCGATTGTATTTCCATTACTAGTTGATTTAGCTATCTATATAAAATTTAAGGATAAACTGGGATTATCTAACAAAAATATTATGAGCATATTGGCAAATTTTGTTCAATATAAACATGAGAAAATGCTTGGTCATAGAAGTACTGTAGTATTTATGATATTGGATATAATTCTTGCCATACCAGTTATAGTATTAGTATATTATACGAAATTCAATATACTAGCTTTAGTTATTTCAACTGCTATATATCTGTATTTAATATATTTGATTAGATATAGGACATACTATAAATTTATTGGTAAAACTATACAAGATACATTGTGATTAGGTAATTATTATGAAAAGACTTGATGTGATATTGTTAATTTTAGCTGCTCTACTATTTATTTTTGGATTAGTTCCAGCTTTGATAATGAATATTAACTATGGTGATAAAAATAATCTAAAAGATGAAAATTGTATAATTTTATCTAAATTTACCCCAGCACCTTTAACTTTAATACTAACTAACAACTTAAAAGTTATTTTCCTAATGTTAGCTGGAGCAATAACCTTCGGTTTATCCACTTTTATAAACCTAATATACAATGGATTTAATCTTGGTTTATTGGTTTCTGATACCTATAACAGCGGAATGCCTGTAAAATTAATCTTAGCTTTAATACTTCCACATGGAATATTCGAAATTCCAGCCATATTGATATCAGCAGTAGCAGGCTTTAAAATTCCTTATGAGATAGTTCTTTATCTCTTAGATA
Source organism: Methanocaldococcus sp. FS406-22 (assembly GCF_000025525.1). Lineage (NCBI taxonomy): Archaea > Methanobacteriati > Methanobacteriota > Methanococci > Methanococcales > Methanocaldococcaceae > Methanocaldococcus > Methanocaldococcus sp. FS406-22. The sequence continues at coordinate 1,352,103 of NC_013887.1, read as the reverse complement.
AGAAAGAAAAACCAATAGCTAATGAAGATATTAGAGAATTCTTAAAATTAGCAATAATATCAATAATTCTAATAGTTATAGCCGCTTTTATAGAAGTTTATATTACTCCAAAGATAGCCAACTACCTACTAACATAAGATTTAAATATTGGGAAAAATGATATAAAACATTGAAAAATCTAATGGGTGATATTAATGCAGATAATAGAGGCTTTAACAAATCCAGATGCTTTCTTTAAAAAACTATCTCAAAAAGAAGTTTCTCTAAAAGAGCCATTTTTAATTGTTCTAATTTTCTCTATACTAATAGCAATCTCTGCCTATATATCAACTTCAGCAATATATAAAATCTTCCCACCACAATATCAACAGATGATGGCTTTTGTAAAAATTATTGGATTGATATCATCATTTGTTGGAGGAATTGTCTCATGGTTGATTATAGCAGGGGTTATGTATCTTATATCAATGGCTTTTAAAGGAAAAGGAAGCTTTAAGAAAACTCTTTCCTTCACTGGATATGGATTTCTACCAAATATAATTGGAGCTTTAATAACAATTCCTATTGCTTATTACTTTCTATCACAAGTTCATGTTCAACCATTAACTATAGCTCAAATGCAAAATCCAGTAATTGTTCAAATGGCTATAAAGCAGATAATCCCTAAAACTTTAATATACACCAACACAATAATTGGCTTTGGTATTACCCTATGGAATTTATATATATGGACTTATGCAATTAAATATGCAAGAAACTTGGACTTAAAGAAGGCATTTATAACAGCTCTAATTCCAACAATAATATTTGGTTTATATCAACTATACAGTGTAATAAAATTCTTATAAATTGAGGGAGAGGATGAAAGGATTGAAAAACCTATTTATTATCTTTTTGTTTTTATTTCTTTTAACTAACTCTTTTGCTTATATAACATTCAAAAATATTGATTATAAAGCTCAATACTTAGAACCATCAAAAACTTATGATTTATACATAACGATTGAATCAGATAAAGAAATTAACAATACTATCATATATATAAAACCATATAATTCCATATCCAAAGAAAATATCAAAATTATTAAAGGAGAACAATGGATTGGACATCTTTTCCCTTACGAATATGGAGTAGCTCACTTTATAATAAAAGTTAGCCCTAATGCAACAAATTACGATTATGAAATGGTTGTTTATTGTAACTATACAAAAGATAATCAACAATACTCTGAAAATAGAATCTTTACCCTTCCAGTGAGAGGAAAGGCAAATTTAATTATAACGTCCAATAACAATATCTTAAAAGTAGGAACTAATAAAATTCTTTTACTACTGACAAATAAAGGGACTGGAGTAGCTGAGAATATCAAAGTAGAGTTTCAAAATTCAGATAATTTAGTAATTTTAGGGGATAACACTTTTATAATACCTTCTTTAAATCCAGAAACCTCCACTTATGTTCCACTAACAATATTTGCTAAAAAAGAAGGAATTTACTCTCTAAATTATAAAATAACCTACAAAAATCCTTATGACTTATTAGAACTGACTCAAAAATCAGAGACAATAAATGGGGACTCAAAAACTGAAACTCTAACCTATCAAAACAAAAATATAGTTGAAGAGACAGGAATCTTAACCTTCAATGTATTTCCATATAATTCAATTTCAATAAATATTAAAAATCCAACGATTACAGTTGGAAAGATAGAAAATCTAACAATTTCAATAAAAAATAATTATAAAGATTCTCTCTTTGTAGTTCAGATAAACAAATACTTTGTAGGAGATAATCAAAAAATAGTATTTATTAAAAAAGGAGAGACAAAAAATGTAACTTTCAAAATAAAAGTTGATAAAGAAGGAATAATAGGGATTCCTATAACTGTATATTTTGATAATAACCAAATAGAGGAAAATCTAACAATAAATGTTGTAGGAAAGGCAGATTTAGTTTTAAGTGGAATTGATGTAGAAAGCTCGTTTGATGATGTTAAAATAACTGGAGATATAGACAATATCGGAACTGGAAAGGCAAAGAGCGTCTTAATATATGTAATAAAAACAAAAAATATCATTCCAAAAAAACCTTATGAAAACTACTTTGTAGGGACGTTAAATCCCGATGATTATGGAAGTTTTGAATTACACTGCCAAATCAATGGAACTGTAAGTGAAATTCCAATTAAAATAACCTATAGAGATGAAAATAACAATTTAATAGCCATTTATAAGACAATAAAAATTGACAGAGAAGTTATTTCCTTAAAAAATAACAATAAAGGGGGTATTAACTATATTGTGGTAGGAATAGGGGTTTTATTCTGCATTGGAGTAATATATTTGATTTATAGAGGGTTTGCAAGGAAAAGGGTGGAATCATGAGAGGGATAAATCCATTTTACTTTTATATTGTCCCAATCCCGTTGATTATTTTTATAATAGTTTCCATTACAATATTTAAGTCAATATTTTTGCCTATCTCAATAGTTTTTGGAAGTTTATTAGTAATTACCTTAATATTGATGCATAACCAGAAAAAACTGTTAAAGGTAGATAAAGGAACCTTTAAAAAAGAAGTTAAGGGAAAAATGGGAAGTTGGATTTATTTTATATTTGGCTTAGTGTTAATTTTAATTTTTACTTATGTAGCTTATTTCTTTAGAGTTCCGTATGCTAATTATCTTATGTTTTTAATATTGGCGACTGGATTGGTGATTTCAGAACTACATAGAACGTTGCATATAAAAATCTATGAAAAAGGAATATTGATTGAGGGCATGGCATTTTGCAGTTGGGAAGAAATTGAAAAAGTTGTAGATGAGAATAAAAACATTACAATATTAAAAATTAAAGGCATTCCTAAGAAAATAACGATAAATGAAATAATCTAATTTTGGGATATTTATGATTAAACTTAAAAATGTGACAAAAACCTATAAAATGGGAGAAGAGATTATTTATGCTTTAAAAAATGTTGATTTAGAGATAAAAGAGGGGGAGTTTGTTTCTATCATGGGACCTTCTGGAAGTGGAAAATCTACCCTTCTAAATATTATTGGTTGCTTGGACAAACCAACAGAGGGGGAGGTTTATATTGATAATGTAAAAACAAATGACTTAGATGATGATGAATTAACAAAAATCAGAAGAAATAAAATTGGTTTTGTCTTTCAGCAATTTAATTTAATCCCAATACTAACTGCTTTGGAGAATGTTGAACTTCCACTGATTTTTAAATACAGAGGTGCTATGAGTGAAGAGGAAAGGAAAAAGAGGGCTTTGGAGTGTTTAAAAATGGCTGAGTTGGATGAGAGGTTTGCCAATCACAAGCCAAATCAATTGAGTGGAGGGCAACAGCAAAGAGTTGCTATAGCAAGGGCTTTAGCAAACAATCCACCAATTATATTGGCAGATGAACCAACAGGAGCCTTAGATAGCAAAACTGGAGAAAAAATAATGAAACTACTAAAAAAACTAAATGAAAACGGAAAAACCATTATTGTTGTAACTCATGACATAAACGTGGCTAAATTTGGAGATAGGATTATTTATTTAAAAGATGGGGAGATAGAGAAAGAGGAGAAATTATGATAAGCAGTGTTTCAAATTTTGATAAAGGGAAAGCAGTTATTTTGGGAATAGGGTTATATATTTTTATTGTTGTAGTTATTAACGAAGTTGTTTATCATTTTATTGGGAAATATATTGTTTATCCAGCGGATATGGCAAATTTACAAAGGTTTAACGACTTTGTTTCAATTATTGGGTTTCTTTTATCATTATCAATTTCTACCTATTATTGTTCCAAAGGAAAAGTTAAGGACTTTGCAAAGTTCTCTTTAAAATTCTTTGGCATTTTCTTTATTTTAGGGATTGCTTTATTTTTAGGAATGACATTTTTTACCAAACATATTCCAAGTATGGGAGTATATACAGCATTAGCACTCTTTTTCTATCTTTTAAATGTTTTTGAAAGACTTAATAAAGATTAAAGATGTGAAAACATGTATTTCGAATTGGCAAAGAGAAATCTAAGAAGAAATTTATTGAGGAGTATTTTGGCATTGATGGGAATTATAATAGGGGTTGCGGCAATCTCTTCATTGGGAATATTAGGTGGAGGACTAAAGCAAGGAATTATGGAAAATTTAGGGAGTATATCTAACTACATAATAGTTTTTCCAAATTATCAAAATGGATACACTTCATTTGATAAAAAGGATGTTGATAAACTGAGAGTTTTAAATTGTAAGGTTATTCCCATTTATGCCACTTCTGATTTTGTTTATATAAAAGGAAAGAACAGGAGAGCTTATACGAATATCTTTGGCATTGATAAAAATGATATAAACTACCTTAATTTAAAAGTAAAGGTTTCTGATACCTCTGCTGCTGTTGATACATTTTTTTCAAGTGCAAATGATGTTGATATTGGAGATCAACTGGAAATAAAGAATATATCCCTAAGGATATGTGGAATATATAACAGCACATTTTTATTTCCAGATAATTCAATAATTTTAACTGCAAAAACATACAGAAGGTTTTATGGCGAAAATAATTATAATTATTCAAGGATAATTCTATATGTTAAAAACATAAATGATATTGACAAAATAAAAAATGAAACTGATAAAATCCTAAATAGAAAGGAGAAAAAATGCATTATTATCTCGCTAAACTCTATATTGGAGGCGATTAATGGAGTTATAACTAAGGTTTCTTACTTTTTAATGGGAATTGGGGCTATCTCTTTATTAGTTGCTGGTATTGGAATTGGAAATGTTATGCTAATGAGTGTTGTTGAAAGAACTAAAGAAATTGGGGTAATGAGGAGTATTGGAGCTTCAAAAAAAGATATTATTATGATGTTTTTATATGAAGCATTAATTTTGGGAGTTATTGGCTCCTTAATTGGAGCATTTTTGAGTTTATTCTTTGGTTATTTGATTGTTCATTATTTATTAAAAACATCACTATCCTATTATGTAATATTTTATATGATAATTGGCATTATGTTTGGAATTTTAACTGCTTTAATCTCTGCTTTATACCCTGCATATAAGGCATCAAAATTAGACCCAATAAAGGCATTGAGAAATGAATAATCAAAAATTGGGATTAAAATGAATAAAAAATTCACATTAGAAACTCTAAACTTACTGAAAAATAAGGTTTTAGAAAATAGCCAAATAATTGGGAAAGAACTTACAGAGATTCTTATTAATGAGATTGATGAGTTAATAGAAACTGCCATTGAAGTTTCTGAAGAAATTTCAAAAAATAATCCAAATAATTCGAGTTTGTATGGTTTAGGTTTAATATATAATGATTTATCAACTCTCTATGATGATATTAATAAAATATTGAATGAAATAGATTGCATTTTAAGTTTGAGCAACAAAGACATTAACAACTGGAAACTATGGAAAAACCTTGGGGATAAGGCATATCTCTGCAAAGCTTATTATGAAGCATTATTTTGCTACAACAAGGCATTAGAAATTAATCCCGAAGATTTTGAACTTTTATGTAAAAAGGGCTATGCTTTATTAAAGCTTAATAAACCAAAAAAAGCTATGGAATATTTTAAAATAGCACTAGAAAAAGATAAAAATAATTATAAAGCACTCTTTGGGTTAGGAGAGGCTTATTATAACTTAAACGACGAAGAAAATGCAATAAAATATTTCGAAAAAGTTTTAGAATTAAATCCAGACGATAAAGAAGCGTTAGAATATTTAGGAGATATATACTATGAGGAAGATTATGAAAGGGCAATAAATTATTACAAAAAAGCTTTAGAATTGAAATCAGACGACATCAACTTAATTTTAAAAATTGCTTATTCTTATATGGAACTGAAAAAATATAAAGAAGCATTAAAATACTTTAAAAAAGCTTTAAAACTAAATCCAGATGTGTTTAAATTGGAAGAGATTTTTGAATTTATGGGGAGGATATATATTTATTTAGGGGAAGACGAAAAAGCTATGGAGTATTTTGAAAAGTTAAAGGAGATAAATCCATATCATGATGAAATATATGAAATCATTGCCTTAACTTATGAAGAAGTTGGAAATATTGAAAAAGCTAAAGAATTTTATAAAAGTTGGTGTAAGCATGGAAAACTTTGAATATGAGCTAAAAATGGCTATAGAGCATATATTGGAAACAAATTATCCAAGAAAGGCATTTTGGTACTTTGATGATTTAATTGATGGTTTAAAGAGTGGCATTAAAGCAGGGGATGATGCAGTAGTTGTAAAAAACATGGTTATTAATATGGAGGGGCCGTATCCCTTAAAATTGGGGGCTAAGACTGCTTTAATTCATACAGCATGTGATGTAGTGGCAATGGGAGCTAAGCCAAAATTTGCATTAAATGCTATTCAAGCAAAGAACGAAGATGAGATAAAATTGGCAGTTGATGGTTTAAGAAAACAAAGCATAGGTTTAGAAATTCCAATAATTGGAGGGAACACTCAAACAGTTGAAGAGTTAAAATCATGTATTTCAGTAGCTGTTTTTGGGGAGTTGATTGATGAAAATTTGATAATAAGAGATGGAGGGGCTAAGGAAGGAGATTTATTAATTATGCTCGGAGACCCAGTAGAGGGAGATATTGGGGAAAGAATTTATAAAGCAAAGAAAAAATTTGATACATATTTAGAAATCTTAGAGAATGAAATAAAAATAAACGCATGTAAGGATGCATCAAGGGGAGGGTGGTTAGGAAATCTATTAGAGATGTTAATTAAGGCAAAGAAAGGGGCTGAGATAAAATCTCTTCCATATCCAAGAGCTACAAGGTATTTGGGAACTTATATATTGGCAATTCCAGAGAAAGAATATAATAAAGTAGTGGATATCGCATTAAAAAATAAGTGTCCGGTAGTATTGTTTGGTAGAATATTAGAAAAACCAAAGCTGATTATAGGCACAAAGGAATATATATCTGAAAATAAAATGTTAGAATTAATAAAAAAATTTCCATATAAATATTAGAGTTTGGAGGTAATATATAAGGGGTATTTATAAATAAAGTATGAGTGTGGATAATAGTGTCTTTCAAACCCTTAGAATAACTAAGGTATAAATGAACGCCTTCATTTGGAAGGTGTTCAACATTCCTTAATAAATTTTATTAATTTTGAAAGACACTATAGATAAATGTTAAAAAATAAATTAGATAACAATATCTTTTGATGAAACTTTATATATTCTTAAAAGTTTCATTGTCCATATAAATATCAAATTTGGGTGAAGTTAATGGTAAAGATTGCCTTATTAACATGTGGAGCAGAGTGGAGCGGTGTTTATCACGAAATTGAAAAAGCAGCACAAAAGGTTGGTGGAGAACTTGTTTTTCCAGAGGTTGATTTATCATACATAGATGAGGTTGAAGACAGATTAGGATTTAAAGTTGGTTCAGCCAACCTAAAATTAATGTTTGCAAGAGCAATGTCAATTATTGAAGGAAATACAGATGCTGAGGCAGTATTTATAGCTACATGCTTTAGATGTGCTGAAGGGGCTTTGGTAAGAAATGAAGTAAGAAAGCTTATACAACAAAATACAAACCTACCAGTTGTTATGTATTCATTCACAGAGAGAACAAAGGCATCTGAATTATTAACAAGAATGGAGGCATTAACCACAATTGTTGAGAGAAAATCTTTATTAGCAAGAAAGAAACAAGAAGGAATAAGTTTAGGTATTGACAGTGGTTCTACAACAACAAAAGCAGTGATTATGATAGATGATGACGTTGCTGGGACTGGATGGGTTTATACAAAGGATGTTATTGAATCTGCCAAAGAGGCAGTTAATAATGCATTAAAAGAGGCGGGTATATCGTTAGACCAAGTTGAAACTATAGGAACTACTGGTTATGGGAGATATACTGTTGGAGAATACTTTAAAGCTGATTTAATACAGGAGGAACTAACGGTTAATTCAAAAGGAGCTGCATATTTAGCTGATAAGCAGGAAGGAGAGGCAACAGTCATAGATATAGGAGGGATGGACAACAAGGCTATCTCTTTATACGATGCAATTCCAGACGGTTTCACAATGGGAGGAATCTGTGCAGGGGCAAGTGGTAGGTTCTTTGAAATTACTGCAAGGAGGTTGGGAGTTTCTCTCCAAGAGCTGGGGGAATTAGCGGCTAAGGGAGATTGGAGAAAGATAAAGATGAACAGCTACTGTATAGTGTTTGGTATCCAAGATTTGGTTACTGCATTGGCTGAAGGGGCTAAGGCTGAAGATGTAGCGGCTGCAGCAGCTCATTCAGTTGCTGAGCAAGTGTTTGAGCAACAATTACAAGAGGTTGATGTTAGGGACCCAGTTATATTGGTTGGTGGAAGTAGTTTGTTGAAAGGTTTAGTTATAGCTATGGAAGAGGTTTTAGGAAGAAAAATTATTGTGCCAAGATATTCCCAGCTAATTGGAGCAGTTGGAGCGGCTTTACTATCATCTGGATACAGATACAAGAAGATAAAGGTATAATTTCTTTAATTTTTTGGTGATTAATAATGAAATTCTTCAATAGAGAGAAAGAAATCAAAGAAATTTTATCAATCTTAGAGGGAGAGCCAAATTTAATTTATTTTATCTACGGCTCTATAAATTCTGGTAAAACTACATTAATAAAACATATCATAGAAAATAGACTAAATGATAATTACAAAGTTTTCTACATTAATTTCAGAACCTACTTAATATCAGAAAAGAGGGAGTTTATTGAAGCTATTTTCACCACTAAAAAAGATGATTTCTTTGAAAAAATAAAGGATAAATCAGAGGTTTTGAACTTAATAACTAAAGGAGCTAAGATTTTAACTGGTATTCCAATTCCTGAAATTGAATTTGGTAAACTATTTGAGGAGAAGATAAACGATGCCTTCCAATACTTAAACAGTTTATTGTTAGCGGTTAAAAAGAGTGGGAAAAAGCCAATTTTAATATTTGATGAACTGCAGATGATTAAAGACGTTGTGTTAAATGGGCAGAAATATTTATTAAAAGAACTATTTCAATTCTTAGTATCTCTAACTAAAGAACAACATCTATGCCATGTTTTTTGTCTAAGTTCTGATAGCTTGTTTATTGAGTATGTCTATAACACTGGAGAATTGGAGGGAAGAGCCAAATACATTTTAGTTGATGATTTTGATAAAGATACAGCAATAAAGTTTATGGATTTTTTGGCTAAGGAGATTTTAAATAAAAAACTCTCTGATGGTGAGAAAGAGCTTATTTATTCTTATGTTGGGGGAAAGCCAATATACATCTACAATGTAATTGATGAGATGAGATATAAAGAGCTAAAAGAGATTTTAAATTCAATGCTTAAAGAAGAGGTCTCTAAGTTAGATATGTTTTTGGAGTTTTTAGAGTATTCAAAACCAAGAGTAAAGATAAAAGATGAAGTAATTGAACTTAAAAAAGAAGACATTATCAATGCATTGAAGTTATTTAAAAATAAATATGAAATCCCAAAAAAAGAAATTCCTATGCCAATTTATGTTTATTTAGTTAAAGAAAATATCCTATTCCTAAATCCTATTGAAGGGACTCTAAAGCCACAAAGTTATTTGGTGTGGAATGCAATAAAGAAATTATTGAATGGACGTTAATTGGGGCTGAAAGCCCCAACTTATAACCAATTATCAAAAGGTAAAATATTTATTAATGAAAAATTGGAAGCTCCAAAGGAGCTTCCATAACTGCCTTATAACAATTAAAAACTTTGATAATTGGTTAAATGGACGAGTTTTGATGAAATGGAAAGCTTTGCTTTCCAGCTACAAAATCTGAAAGATTTTGTTTAACTTTTACTAAAAGTTTCCTATAAAGAGATTGTTATAAATTGGTGATACCATGGCTGAAATAGCTGTTTATTGTGAAGATAAAGCTGGGAAGGAGATTTACACAAAGGTTATACAAACTGCGTTAGAGGACTTACTCTTAGGAAAATCAATAATCAGGGTTGAATTTATTGCCAAAGAGAAAGAGCCGTATTTTATATTAGGAGTTTTGCCAAAACCTACAAGAAGGGCCATTAAGTTGAGGGACTTTGCTGAAATTGTAGAACAAAAGAAAGAAGATGGCAAAACAATATACAAACTAAAAATCACTGATGAGACCTATCTCCCACATCTATTAAAAAAGATACATGTCATAGACCAGCCGTCAAGGTTTGAGGTTATTACTGACTCAGATATTGACTTAGATATGGAGGTTTATGATGCAAGTAAGGACTTTGTAGATAAGGTTATGGACTTTATGGGTAGGGTATTTCCAGAGGGCATGAGAATTAAAAATACCTATATAGACAAAGCTATCGTTTGCATTGCTTCAGAAAGGCCATTGAAAGATGAGGAGATAGAAGAGGCATTAAAATTAAAGGAAAAATTGGAGACAATGAATATTGCCGGCTATTACTAAAATTAAAATTTTAATTTTTGTGATGTATATGATAATTTTAAGAAATGAGATTTGCGATAAATTAGAAAATATAGTTAAGAATTTAAAGTTTGTTAGGCATTGCATTGGTTGTGAGGGCATAAACTTAGATATAGAGAATCCTCATCATCATCCTTCAATAGAACTAACCCAAAAGTGCAATTTAAACTGCATATACTGTTATTCAAGGTTAAAAACTGTGGAGAGAGGGATTTATGGAAACTTAGAAGAGGCAGAAGCAGTTACTATATCTCAATACGGAGAGCCATTGTTGGATTTAGAAGGAGTTAAAAAAGCCATAGAGTTTTGTAAAGATTTGGGGCTTAGAGTTGATTTACAGACAAATGGAACTTTGTTAAATGAAGAGATAATTAAAGAGCTTAAAGATTTGGGCTTAGATTTAATAATGATTAGTTTGAGTGCTTTTAGTAGTGAGAGATATAAATTATTGACTGGAAAGGACTATTTTGATATAGTTTTAAACAATATAAAAACTGCCTCAAAGTATTTGCACACAATCGTTAGAGCAATTTATATTCCAGGATTTAATGACAATGAGCTTTTAAATTTGGCTAAGGAACTTAACGGCTATGCCGATGAGATTATGGTTCATCAACTTATTTCATACAAAGAGAACGAAGACCTATTAAAAAATGCTGGAATAGATTTGAGTAATTTAGGAAGAGTTAGAGATTTATTGCTAATAGTTAATGAAATGCAAAAAAATGCTCCTAAAATTAATGTTACTATTAAAGGATGCCTATTAGTGCAATTAAAAGAGATGGACGGCTTTATATTAAACAATATAACTTATGATGTATTTTCAGAAGTTCCGGATATTAAGAGAGATTATAAGCCCATACCATGGTGATTTAATAAATCCTAAATTTTATAATCTATGAAAATCTAACAGAACATAACAGAAAATCTTAAAATTCTAAGGTATTAGATGAGCATTTGAACTTACCGAGTGTGTCTAAAATACTCTACTAACCTCTTAGTATATATCTAACTATCATAATCTACTCTTGGTGATACCATGCCAAAAGTTGTTGAGGCAATTTATGGAAAACTCACAAACCTATAAATCTGCCTAAAAATAAAAATTCTTATCTATATTAAAGAAAGAACTTTGCTGAGTTAATAGATGAGATTGAATTTGGAGGATGTGGATAAGACACTTGGAGAGGTTAAAAATAGTGAAATTTCAAATTAAATCTATCTTTGGTGATATTATGGATGTTATTGTCTCAAAAGAAGATATTATAACCATTGAAAAGCTTAAAATCATCTCTGAATTAGCTCCAATTAGGGAAAGAATTAAAATGTTTGAGAGAAAATATAACTGCTCAATTGAAGAATTTAAGAAAAAGCTTGAAGAGTCAGAAGAAGATTTTGAGGCATGGGATGATTATATTGAGTGGCTAAGTTATGAGAAGAAGTTTAAAGAATTAGAGAGAAAATTAAAAGAGGTAGAAAATGCTGAAAGAGTTAAAATTGCTTAATAATAGCAGAGTCGTTAAAGATTACAAAATATTAGACTTTAAAGAAGGAAGTAACTTCTACTATCTAAAAATTGAAGCTACTCTAATTGATGATAGTAAATTATACATTAAAGAGCATGTTTCTGAAGAAGATTATATTTATTCTTTCCCACTGGCAAGATAAAAATGGAGATTTAATAATTAGATGGGATAATGCTCCACATTATAAGAATATAAAAACATTCCCTCATCACAAACATACTAAAAATGGTGTTGAGGAATCAGATGAAGTTTGCTTAGAAGATGTTTTAAAATATATTGAAAATTACTTAAAGAAATGTTAGTTTTAAATATTCTTATTAGTGGAGATTTTCTATTTTGGTGATAAAAATGAAAAAAGAAATAGATTTTGAAGTTTTTGATACTGAATACATGTCTATAATCTTTGTTAAAGATAGATTGGATTATACTGGGAAGGAGATAGAGCCATTATGGGCATTTAAAACCTTTGATGTGCAGAAAGATAGTATAGTTGTTTTTAGAGGAAAGATGGAAGTTACTGCAGAGAATATGAAGGACTTGAAAGATGTTAAGAGAGAAAGAAATATAAAAATCCCTATAAAATCAGAGGATGCAATAAATTTTGTTGTGGAGCATTTTGATGCCGTTGATTTAAAAACGATATATTTAAGGCAACGGCTATTAGTTTTTATAGCAAAGGAAGTCATTGAAAGCTACAATATAAAGCTAAAAAGAGATGGAGATGATTTATACTTTGAAGATAAAAAATTGTCTGTCTGTATAGCTTGTAAAGGGGTTGTATCAGCAAAAATCCACTTAGGGATAAATGTCAAATCAAAAGGGGTAGAGCACGTTAAAATCATTGGTTTGGAGGATTTAGGAATAAACAATATAGATGAAGTTATGAAAGAGATAGCTATTAGATATGCCAAAGAGATAGATAAGATTGAGAGAGATTTAAGAAAAACTCTCCCATTAATTTAATATTCTGGAATCTCTGCTCTACTTAATTTTTCAAATCCGTTCTTTTTAACTAAGTATAAATCCTCTATCCTTACACCAAATTTATTCTTTAAATATAATCCCGGTTCAATAGTTACAACCATGCCCTCTTTTAATACAATATTTTCATCATCCTTCAATTTTATAGACAATCTCGGCTCTTCATGAACCTCCAATCCAACACCATGTCCTAAAGAGTGGATAAATAAATCTTTATAATCTCCAAAGAACTCTCTAACTATGTTATCAATCTGCTTAGCTGAAATTCCTTCTTTTAAATGCTCTTCAGCAACTTTTTTTGCCTCATAAACTAAGTTATATATTTTTCTCATTTCCTCATCATCTTTTAATAAAAATGTTCTCGTTATGTCTGAGCAGTAGCCTTCATAAACTGCTCCAATGTCAATTAATAAAATATCCTCTATCTTATCTTTTGTAGGCAATGCATGAGGAAAAGAAGTTTTTTTACCAGAAACAACTATAGAATCAAATGCCGGCTTTATTGAGCCATGTTTTTTCATGATATACTCTATCTCTGCAACTAACTCATATTCATTTAGATTTTTAACATTATCTAAGTTATCTAAAACCCAGTTTATAGCTTTATCACTAATCTCTGCGGCTTTTTTGATGAGATTTATCTCTTCTTTGTCTTTAATCATTCTCATCTCTTTAATTTTGTCAGATATTATTTTATACTCCTTATCAATATATTTTAAATAACCAATTGGCAACTCCTTCTCAACTCCCTCACATCCTTTAAATATCTCTTTCCAATCTTTGAACTCCCTAATCTCTAAAAAGTCAAAAAGCTCTTCAGCATAGTCTTTGTCAAGCCTTCCAACATATAGATAAGGCTGTTCTTCAAAAACTAAGACAGAAAAGCTCATAAAATATTTTCCTAAAAAGTAATTTATATTCTCCTTCTTTAAAACCACTGCCTTTTTTATGCCCTCATCTTCCATATACTTTAAAAACCTCTCTATCCTATTGTTCATTAATATCACCAGATAAGGTTGATGTTCATGATAATCTATAGAGAGATAGCAAAGTTAAATAAAACATTTCCTCTGCTGAATGAGGAGAAAATACTCTTAGGGACTGATGGAAGTGTAACTAACATCTTAGAGATTTTATTTGAAGGAGAATGTAGAGTAGAGACAATCAATCAAAAAATTGTTGATAATACAAACTATAGGGAGGTTATTCTTAAAGTTAATGATTTGCCTTTAGTTTATGCAGTATCAAAAACACCATTTAAAAATATTGAAGAAGGACTTAGAGAAGAGATAAAGAGGGATTTACTCTCTGCTGATATTCCAATAGGTAAAATAATAAGGAAACACAACTTAGAAACACGAAGAGAGATTAAATCTATCGGCATTGCAGAGATTGATGATTATCTAAAAACCCTCTTAAAAACAAACCATAGCAGATTACCAAAAAGAACATATAACATAATATACAAAAATAAGATACTGATGGAAATAACTGAAATCTTTGCTATTAGGGGGAAATTATGAGAGAAGCTATGTTTTATGAAAAATTAGATGATAATAAGGTTAGATGCAACATCTGTCCAAGGCACTGCATTATAAAAGAGGGGGAGAGGGGCTTTTGTTGGAATAAAGAGAATATTAATGGAGTTTTATATGCTGTTGGTTATGGAAAAGTTTGCTCATTGGCAATAGACCCGATAGAAAAAAAGCCACTGTTCCACTTCTATCCAACAACTCAAGTGGTTTCTTTGGCAATTGGTGGATGTAACTTTAGATGTTTGCACTGCCAAAATTGGACAATCTCCCAATACCCACCAGATGAAATTCCTTACAGAGAGATGACGCCAGAGGAGATTGTTGAAGTGGCTATAAGATACAACTGCCCCGGAATATCTTACACTTACACTGAACCAACTGTATATTATGAATTCATGTATGATACGGCCGTTATAGCAAGAGAGAATGGATTATTTAATGTAATGATTACCAACGGCTACATTGAGAAAGAACCATTAAAAGCCCTTCCAATGGATGCAATGAACATAGATATTAAAGGAAACTCCCAGTTTTACAAAAAAGTGTGTAAAGCCACATTAGAACCTGTCTTAGAGACATGTAAATTAGCAAAGAAATTGGGAATCTGGGTGGAGATAACAAATCTAATTGTCCCTGGCTATAATGATAATATAGATGACTTACTGTTTATCATACACTTTGTAAGGGATGAGTTAGGGAAAGAGACCCCTCTACATTTTTCAAGGTTTCATCCAGACTATAAATTAACTGATGTTCCATCAACACCTATAGAGACATTGGAGATGGCAAGAAACTTAGCTATAGAAGAGGGGCTTAAGTATGTTTATATTGGAAATGTCCCCGGGCATGAGGGAGAAAACACTTACTGCCCAAACTGCGGAGCTTTGTTAATAGAAAGATATATATTCAATGCAAAGATAATTAATTTAGATGTTGAGACAAGAAGATGCAAGGTTTGTGGAGAGAAGATTGACATCATATTATAAAGAATCTAACGCGATGATGAGTGCCGACTTCACTGAACTGTGATGAAGCTCGGGACAACTGAGCGTTACTATTTTTTATAATAATTTTTTATAATATTTTATTTGGTGGAATTATGAGATTACTAACCTTAGAAGAGGGAACTTTTGCAGTAAAATATGCAAGGGCAGTTATAGAAAATTATTTGGCTGGTAAAAAATTAGTTATAGAGAGTTATCCAGAAATATTCAATGAGAAGAGAGGATGTTTCTGCACTCTCCATACATATCCAGATAGAGAGCTTAGAGGATGTATTGGGATTCCAGAGCCAATAATGCCCTTAATTGAGGCTTTAGAAGAGGCGGCAATAAGTGCTGCAACAAAAGACCCAAGATTTCCTCCAGTTACTTTAGAGGAAATGGATAGCATAGTGGTTGAAGTTAGCATCTTAACTCCTCCAGAGCTTATTAGAGTTAGAAATCCAAAGGAATATTTGGAGAAGATAAAGATTGGTAGAGACGGTTTAATTATTGAATATGGCTTTTACAGAGGGCTTTTATTGCCACAAGTGCCAGTAGAGTATGGCTGGGATGTTGAAGAGTATTTAGCCCACTTATGTTTAAAAGCCGGATTACCACCAGATATGTGGTTAGCTGAAGGGGTTAAGATTTATAGGTTTGAAGCTCAAATATTTGAAGAGGTTGAGCCAAGAGGAGAAGTCATTGAGAAAAAATTGCTTTAAGATACCGCCCTATATATCTTCTTTGCCTCTTCATCTGCCAAATCATAAACCTTTATTACCTCATCAGAAATCATTTTTAAAGTTTCAGTTGGGAAGGTCTCTACAAACACAGAGATTAGTTTAGTATTATATTCAATTTTAAACTTATCAAACTCTTTTAAAAACGCATCATTTACTTCTGCATAACCATCAGTTATAAGCAAGATGTCTGCATTTTTAAATGCCTCATGCTCCTTTATTATGCTCATAGCCCTATTCAATGGCATTATAAAGTTTGTTCCTCCACCAAAGTATAGGGAGGCGAGTTCAATTATCTCATCAAAGGTTATAGTTTTAGGATTTATCCTCTTCTCAAATCTAACACCATCATCAAAGGCAATGTAGTATATATCCCTACTCTCCCTCTTAGCAATCTCTATTATAGATAAAGCAACAGCCTTCCCCCAAATCTCCCTATCTCCATACATTGAACCACTGTGGTCTAATAAAATTATAATAGGGCCCTTTTGCTTCTCTAACTTATTCTGAATATCATAGATTAAAAGCTTTTTATCAACAAATCTTCTTAAAAAGTCGTAATATAAGAGCTCATCCGAAAGATTAACAATCTCTTTTGGTAATAGATGCTTTAAATCCCTACCAATTTTTGTTGAATATATCTCTCCAGAGTAGTGTTTAATCTTTGATTTATATTCACTTATAGCCAATAATCTCAACTTACCAAGTTTTTTAACAATCTCTCTAATCTTTTTATTCTGCAAGATTTTATCAGCTAACTTTATTCTTTCCTCTGGAGATAGTAGCTTTTTATCCCCCTCCCCTTTACCAAAGTTTTCAACAGCATTAAAGCCCTGTATAATTTCAGAAACCTCATCTGCTATATCTTTCATAGTATTTTTGGCTATCTCTTTTAATTTATCATCCAATCCTTCTCCTTTTCCTTCAGATGCAAACTTTTTTAACTCTTTATTTAGTTTTGCAAGTTTTAGATTTTCAAAGAACTTTTCGCAGAACATTACGGTTGCAGTTCCAGCATTCACTTCATCCAATTCAGTTAAAAGCTTACTCTTCTCATACTCAATATTTTTTATAGCTCCTTCTAATATGGCTTTATTTATCTTAAATCTCTCCTCAACATACTCATTAAATTCAACAACATACTTAAAGAATGCGTAGAAAGTATCTTCAGCTAATTTTTCATGGATTGGGTGAAATTGAGAGTAATAGCTAAGAAGTTTTTGCAAATATTTGCTGTTCTTTAAAAATCTCTCATAGGCCTTTTTGTCATAGGCATCATGTTTTATAACGTTTTTCATAAATTATCCCTTCAACAATTCTTCAACATACTTTTTAAAGCCCTCTACCTCTTTTAAAACATCTTCAACAAGTTCATAAGGTTTATTAGCCTCAATTGCTTTATTTTTAACATCTTTTAAAGTTATAGACATGCTATTTAGCTTTCCTAAAATCTCAAGACATTTTCTATACTCTATTCCTCCCAATTTAATCCTATCTTTATTAATCTTCTTTATCTCATTCATTAAGCTGTCTAAGATTTCTCTCTGCTCTAAAGCAAAGCCAGCAAAGTGATTAGAAATCTTAAAAATCTCTACTGAAACCTTAAAGAACTCATCTGGCTCATTCCAGTAAATATGCCTTAAGATGTCTAAATCATTCTCATCAGCTTTTTCTTTGCCATTTAAGTATGCAAAGCACTTAACTGCCTTAACTGACTTTTTAAACCTTCTATCAGATATTCTTATTCCCTCACTCTCCAAAGATAGCTTTATCTTAATCAAATCCTCTTTTATGTTTGATATATCAACTTTTAAAGCTTCTTTCTGCATTTCTTTAACATCTTCAACATCAATAATTGTTTTTGGCTTATATTCCTCATCTAAGTCAATTAGTTTTGAGAGATTTTCATAACTTCTTATTCCTCTAACAACTTTTCTAAATAGAAACCTATCATAGAATGCTAATAATTCATTTTCTTCTGGTAGTTCGTTTGAGGCTCCGAAGAGGCTTATTAAAGGCACTTTTTCAATCCTATCCCCATTATGATAAATCCTTTCATTGATTATTGATAATAAGGCATTTAATATTGAACTATTTGCCTTAAAAACCTCATCTAAGAAGGCAATTTCAGCTGTTGGCAAGTATCCAGAGGTTTTCCTAACAAACCTATCATTATCCTTTAACTCTTTAATGCTTAAAGGGCCGAATAACTCATCCTCTGTAGTAAATCTTGTAATAAGCTTTTCGAAGTAATTAGCGTTTATATGGGATGCTATAGCCCTAATTAATTGTGATTTGGCAACTCCCGGATTGCCCAAAAATACAGTATGCTCATTAGCTAAGATTGATGTTAAAGCAATATCAATCTCCTCCCTCCTCTCTAAGAAATAAGCATTCAACTCTTCTCTGATTTTTTCAAGCATATTTTCACCTAAATTTTATATTTGTCCAAATAACCTCTTGGTGTAATCATCTTGCCATTGATAATTTTTGTTGAAGAATTGCCAACAATTAGTATTGTATTCATGTCTATAAACTCCAAATAGTTTTCTAAGTTTTTATAAAGCTCTTTGAAGTTTGTAATTAAAACTTCCTCATTATCTCTACCAGCATTTTTAACTATTCCAACCACATAATTCCTATCTTTTGCAAATTCAGATAAAATATCCATTGCCTTTAAAAATGGCTCTATCCTCTTTCTACTTAGTGGGTTGTATATGCAGATAACAAAGTCTCCTTCCAATGCACATCTAAATCTCTTTAATATTGTCTCTAATGGTGTTAATAAATCACTAAAGCTTATAACAACAAAGTCATGGTTTAATGGACTGCCTAAGATTGCTGAAGCTAATGAACATGCAGTTATCCCCGGAATAACCTTTATATCTACATTATATCCTTTAACTGCATTTATTTCATAGGCTAAAGAGGCTAAACCATAGATTGTTGCATCACCACTTGAAACTAAGGCTACATCTTTATTTTTAGCCTCTTTTAAAGCATATTCTACTCTATCAATCTCCTTTGTCATTCTAGTTGTGTATATTGGCTTATTAAACCTCTCAACAAACTTTTTGTAGTTTTTATAGCACACAATCAAATCTACTTTATTTAAAATCTCTTCAGCCTCTTTTGTGAAATGTTTCTCATTACCGCTACCAATACCTACAACATAAAGCATACTATCACTTCATCACGCAATAAACCAATAATGGGAATATTATTGTTGCATCTCCCCAAATTTCAACATAATCTGCCTCAGCCCCAATTTTTCCCCATGATATACCTTCCTCTGGTGGAGCTCCACTTAGAGAGCCATCCCAAGGTAGGGCTGTGGTTATATATATTGCATAGTCAGTCCCTTCTCTAAATAGATTGGCATTTATAATGCTATGCTTTGGTAAAGAGCCACCTAAAACAATGCATGCAGTTTCTTTAGAGTTTATAGCTATATCATTCAGCTTTACAATGTCGTTGGCAATATCTATCTTTAGTTCTTCATCTTTATTATACTTTTTAAAGAAATACAGCATGTCTCCAATCGAACCATCAGTTATTGCCGGGCAGAATATTGGGATATTGTTTTTATATGCCCAGTATAGGATTGATTTCTCCCTCTCTTTACCCAATTTTTTATCCATAAATTCCCCTAATTTATAGCAGAATTCACTTGCAGTAATAATCTTTCCAGTCTCTCTCTGTAAATTTAAAATCTCTTCAAAAAACTCCATCATATACTCTTCAAAGGCAATGTATCTATCGTTTGGAACAAAGATGTTTCCAATTCTGTTTATCCCTTTCTCTCTCAATATTTTTCCATCTACCTTCCAATCTCCTAATATAAATGGCTTTAGGCATTTTATAAAGTCCTCTTCAACTCCTCCAGCTGTTGTAACAATAACATCAACCTTTTTATGCTTTACAAGATAGGCAATAATCTCCCTCAATCCAGATGATACAATATTTGATGTGTATCCAAAGAATACTGTTATTTCATCTCCTTTTTTTCTCTTCTCTTCAATATGTTTCCAGATTTTTATTGCCTTACCAATGTGTGATGCTTGGAATCCAATTTTTAGGTAGTAGTTTTTAACTATCTCCTCTAAGCTTATATCCTCCTCTAACCAAGGGCCTTCAATTGCTATGCCTTCAATATCCTCACTTTCTTTAAGCACAATGTCCTTTGGGTCTTTCATATAATCACCTATTTGTCTATTGTAAATCTCTCACCATTTACTTTAAATTTCAGCTCTTCATTGTTTGCATTCTTTATTAATAGCTCTGCTAAGCTTGGGCTTGTTTTTAAGCCATAGATTGTTGTTGTAATCCTTGGATTTATCTCTATGATGTATATATCCTCATTAACTATAACATCAACACCTACATATCCATTCAGTCCATTTATACATTTAATTGCTTTAATTACCTCATTAAATATTTTATCTTTTAGATTATGCTCAATAGCTACCTCACCACCAACAAAACCTCTCTCATCAATATACTGCCTATTTAAAGATATTGGATAGATTTCTTTACCAACAATCAGAGAGACAGATAAGTTTTCCCCCTCAACAAACTCTTGGATTAAAAAATTCTCATCAACTAAGTTAAATTTTCCTCCACAGCTGTCTATCTTTTTTATAACATATCTCTTTGGTGGAAAGGTTTTTGGTGTCTTTACAGCATCTTTTATTGATAAGTAGGTTAGATATTTATTTCCAGCTATTTTTATTGCTTCAGAAGAACAACCAAGGTTTTTTACTGGATAGCTTTCAATGATTTTTGTTAGATTGTATAAAATTCCCTCATCCTCTGGAGCTATAACTAATGCATAATCAATTTTTTCAGATTTTAAGATGTTGTTTAATGTTTTTTCAATTTCATTTTCATTATTAATCTCAACTATCTTAAGGTTTTTAAAATCTTTATAGTCATCAGCAAAATCTCTATAAATTAAAGATACAACCTCATCAATCTCTAAGAATTGCTTTAATAATGTGTCAAACATCATCTTTCCTTCTTTTAAAATGGCTTTATCCTCAAAACCAGAGGCAAGGGCATATTCGAAGAATAATATCACCTTATCACCGTAGAATCTTTTAATTTACACCTCCGAGCGTAAGCGAGGATGTGTTAGTTTTGATGAAACAGAAAGCTCTGCTTTCCAGCTACAAAACTCGAAGAGTTTTGTTCAACTTTCTTAAAGGTTCATTTGAAGAAGAGAATCACTTTATCACCGTTAATATCTCTTCAGATGCATCTGTTGGTTCTTTAAATCCTTTATAAACCTCTTTAACAATCTTTTTTATAAGTTTTTCTTTGTTTTTATCAATTTTGCAACTTTGAATGCATAGGGGGCAGTAATTTAAATAATATTCGTCCTTTTTAATTTTTATTGGGAAGAATTCAAAAAAGTTTATAATTATTCCATTGTCATATTTAAAAACTGCATTATCCAAACAGCTTGTAAATACACAGCCTTTCAAATCTTCTATAATCTTATTTTTTAAAAATCCGCATGGAAATGAATTTATAAGGATTTTTATATCATCCTTTGTAAGGTTTAATTTTAAAAACTCATGCTCTATATCTTTTTTATTTAAAAAGCTGATAATCTTCTTTTTGGTTTTATCCGGAACTAATGCTGGGAAGTCATAAGTTATTGCTTTAACGTTAAAAATATTTGAGAGAATATCTAAGACATATAAATCGTATTGGCAATGAATTAGGCAGATAACATCCTTTTTCTCTTTGGGAATCTTTTTATATAAAAAATAGTTGCAGATGTCTTGGATAACTTCATCATCAAATAGAGATTTAATTATCTCCACTCTTTTTTCAAATAAAACTTTGTCAGTGTAGTCTTCAACCCTTATAACTTCAAATCTATCTTTCATCTCCTCCCTTAGTCTCCCAACAACCCAGCCTCCCGGCCCTATAATAGAGGATTTGTCAGTTCTGTTTTTTGTGTATATAGTTAAGGTTTTATCATCCATTTCAACATCTACAATATCAAACTCTGCTTTATCTAATCCTAAACTCTCCCTAATTCTCAAAACCCTCTCTTTAATCTCATCAATTAGCTGTTCTTTTAACTGCAATGATTGTTTGTCCAGCATAAACCCTCTCTCCTACTTTAACTGTTATATTGTAGTTAGCTGGAATTATTACAGCTGTTTGGGAACCAAGCTTTATCTTTCCTATTCTCTGCCCCATCTCAACATAATCTCCTTCTTTTATACTCAAACAGCATCTCCTTGCAATAAATCCAGCTATTTGAACAACTCCAATATAATCGGAATCATTTTTTATTATAACTATATTTCTTTCATTTATTTTCTCTACGCCCTCTAAGAATGCTGGATAAAAGCTACCATCAATATGCTTTATATACACAACCTCTCCACTTATTGGGGCTCGATTGACATGCACATCCAACGGAGACATAAATATTCCTATAATATAGCATCCATTTGGGAAATATCTTGAAACATTTATAACATAGCAATTCCCATCTTTAAAAACCTCTGGGTTTCCATTTTCATAGAATTTTATATATTTAACAGTTCCATCAGCTGGAGACAAAATTATATTATTTCCACTTGTTATTTGCCTATCCGGGTCTCTATAGAAATAAACAGTAAATAATAGTAAAGAACAAACAGCAACGGCAAAGAATTTCTTATATTTACCCATAATTAATCACCGTATTTCTTAGCTTAATTAGATTTTGGGACATTAATTAATAATTAACTACCCATGTTCTTCACACCACTTACATTTTTCATAGCCAAGTGCCTTTGCATCTTCTTCAGAATAAAAATATATTATATTTTCTTCTTTTAATCTTTTTCCATAGGGGCAGTTTTTTGATGTGTGGTATTTTTTACCATACTTTGAGGCATAGATATTTGTTGGTGTAGGGGATAGATAAATGTCTCTCCCAAAGTTTCTCTTTTCTATTAGCTTAAAATCTCCAATATCATTTAAAATTATTTGATATCTCCCTTGATAAACTGAGATTCTTCCTTTAACTTCAACATAATCCCCTTCTTTAATCATTGGATAATAGCTTAATATATAATTTAAAAGATCTTCCCTTGGCTTACCAAAGGCAACAATATCCAAATTTCCAGTACCATCATTTATAACTATCCTTGAAATATTAATAACATGTCTATATTTGTCCCTTTTAACATACATCTCTTGGATATATCCTTTTATAATAACATAATCTCCTTCTTTTATCTCAGCTATGTGTTTTTCTTTTGGTTGAATTGGATTTAAAAATAGCCAAACAGTGGAGATGATTATAAAACAAGTTAGAGCAAATAATGTAATGTTTTTCTCAGTTAGTTTCATTCTACCCCTTAAGAATCTTTTTTAAATAGATAATGTTATTAAAAATTAAAACTTCATTTTAATCTTAATTTATTTCAGAACCTCTCTTATAGCATACCACTTCTTTATAGATGTTGGCTTAATTATTCCATTTATCACATCATAAAACAAAATTTCATTCTCAATTAAGAACTTTATATACTTCATTTCTTCTTTTTTAACTTCTTTATCATAAGAGATTTTTATTTTATCCTTAAATTTGGATAGAACTTTATAAATTTCCTCTTCATCTAAATCGGTTGTATCAATTAAATATTTTATCTTATCCTTCTCGATATTTATCCATTGTCTTATTGTTTCTTCAACAGATAAACCTAATTTTTTATTATTTATTAATTGGGAGATTTCATAAGGTAAGGATAGATAATTTAAGGCATAATTAATCTCTTCCTCATTAAAACCCTCCTCTTTTAAAATCCCCTTTATGGCTCCTTTTCTTAACCAATCAATTAGATAATATTCGGAAGTATTTTCTAAAGTAGAGTTTTGATATATCTCTTCAATAAATAAGGTATCAGAAGTTAGATAAATAACATGGCATAGATGTCTTACTTTAGTCAAATGCACAAAGAGATTAAATAACTCATTTAATAGGGACTTACCTCCGTTAAAATAAATATGCTTTAACTTCTGCAATTCGTCTATAATTAAAATTGGTTTTTTATTATCTTCTATAACTGCTTTAATACTCTCTTTCATCTTGCCAAATACATCATTTAATTTTATACTGTTAAAATCAAACTTCTCCTCAACTCCAAACTTAAATATCTTTAAGTTAATTTCAAATTTATTTAGTAGATACTTTTTATCTCCTTTCTCAAAAAATATTTCTAAGAACTCCTCTTTTGTTGGTGTAGCATACTCCCTCAAATCATAATAGAAAAATACTAAATCATCCCTCTTAGATAACTCCTCAATAACTCTTAACATAACTGTAGTTTTTCCAGATGATTTTGGGCCGTAAACGAATAAAATAGAGTTTGGTTCTAATTGGACATAGGTTTTTAGATAGTTAAGTTCTTTTTCTCTATCAAAAAATCTCATTCTATCACCGAATATTTTATAACAATCTCTTTATAGCATTCCAAACTAAAAAACTCTGAGGTTTTAAAATTCCATTAATAGGGTCTAAAAACAATATATTCTTTTTAACTAAATAAATATAAACAGGCACTGGAATATCTTTTTTATCAAGTTCATAATTTTTCTTAAACAATCTCAATGCCTCAATTACATCCTCTTTTTTAATCTCAATGACTTCATCTCCAATCTCTACCTTGGGTTTTGAGTAATTTAGCATATCCAAAAACATATCTAACTTCTGAGTAGCATCCTTAAGCATATAATCTAAAATCTCTTTTAAATCTTTAAATTTGCACTCTTCAATTACATATTTTATATCCATTGGTTTTCCACCGACATAAGAGTAAATTAACTCTTTATCTTCATTAGAGAGTTTTATATCATTTTCTTCTAATAGAAAATCAATGAATTTTAAAGATGTTTCCTTATCAAAATCGTCTACTAATAAATATTTACATCTTCCTTCTAACATTGCTTCATTATAAACCTTTTCAATAAATAGGCTATCAGAAGATAGGCAGAGAATATGGCAGAGATGTTTATGTTTAGTTAAAGAGACAAAATAATTGAATAGTTCATATATAAGATAGCCATTAATTTTCATATCTCCTATTTTTTGCAATTCATCAATAATCAATATTGGTTTTTTACCTTCCTTATTGATACTTTCAAAAACCTCAGTTAAATACTCAAAAACATCATCAGAATTTTTATCTTTTAAGAGTTGATTTAATAGATTTTTAGGTATTGGAATGCCTGTTAAAACTCCATAAGTTAGAGTTGGTAAAATTGGAATATCAACCGAATTTGGAGAGTCATTTATTAAAGATTTTATATACTCTCTCAACCTACCAAATAACGATTTTTTTGGCGAGTAAGTATTAAACAAAACTCTAACGAAATCATCATATTTTGATAAAAAATGCCCCCTCAAATCAATGTAAAAAACAACATACTTGTTTTTGTCTAATCTGTTGCTAATTATCTCATTTATTAGAGCAGTTTTCCCACTGTTTATGGGACCGTAGATAAAGTTAATCCTTTGTGGTTCTCTTTCTATAATGTAAAGAATTTCTTTAATTTCTTTTTCTCTATCAAAAAATCTCATTCTATCACCAAATAATTTAAATCTATGAATTAAGTCATCTAAAAAAATAAAAAAAGATTTAGAGGATTTAGAGCATTTTGAGTAATTCTAAAGCAGCTGCTCTTGTTTCTTCTCTGTTTCCTCCTGCAACTACAACAACATCGTGTCCGTTTGCTGCTCCTGGAATAACAGCGATTGTAGCTGGGCTGCTGTTGTTTAATACTAACTTACCTTCATCAACTAACTCTTTTGTTAATTTGTTTGCAACTGGTCCTCCAACTAAGACTAAGTTCTTGTCAGCTGTGTCTAAGCTAACTTCTGTGTCTAACTTAGCGATTGGAGCTGTTAATGAAACTGGTGTAACAGTTTCAGCTTTTATATCTTTTAATGTGATATCTGCATTCAATACTGAAACTGTTTGTCCTACATCTACTGCTGCATCTTTTGTTACATCTGAACAGACATAGATTTTGTAGTCATCTCCACCTTGTGTGTCATCAACTTTTAACTTGAAGTAATCATCTACTGCGTCAAATTCGTCTCCTTTAGCACTAAGTTTATTATCGTCGTTTGTTGGGTCGGTATCATCTACTAACGCAATACCACAGATTACTTTACCATCAACTTTTCCTTCTCCTTTTATACTTACTCCACTGTCGGTTATATCGGTATCTTTTACTATATCTATCTGGTCAGTAGTTGGATCTTGAACTACTGCATATATCTTGAAGTTTCCTTCATATTTGTCTCCTAAGTGTAATCTTTTTACATCATTTACTAAGTAGACATCAGCATATCCTGTAGTTGCTGCAACGTTTTTGTAAGCGTTTGTAACTATTGCTGCTACTGGTCCGTAGGTTAATACCAATGGATTTGTTGTATTTGCTATATCAAATTTCTCTGCAACAACTTGTCCATCTTTTAATATTTGAACATCTACTTTTGCAGGGCTTCCTGAAGTTGTAGCCTCTAAAACTGCTTTTATTTTAGCTTGGTATCCATTTCCTAAGTCGTAAGTCTCTCCTTCGCCCAATACTCCATTATATACCATTTTACCTATAATTAAATCATCGTTATCAGCATCTGCTTTAACGAACATGTATTGTTGTCCTAAGAATGGAATTAAAACTCCTGGTGCTAAATATGTATTGTTGGTATCCATTTTTCCGTCATCTGTTACAACTGATGCGTAACCTACTAAATCTACACCAATCTCGTTGGATTCATTTTTTAATGCGAAGAATCCTATTTCGATTCCATCGTCATCATTTACTGTATAGATATTTTTTGGATCTACATCATCAATTTTCATCAATGTTGATAATGTTTTTGTAATTCTATTATTAGTAGTTTGGTTAGCATAGTACAGGTCATTAGCATATTTAATACCGTTATCTAATGGGTAGTCACCATCATCTGGAGTAACTATGTATGTAAAGTTATCATACTGAGAAGTATTGAACCATACTTTACTTGCATCAGCTGAAACATGAACATTTAAATCAGCACTACCTGTTTCAGCTGTTCCTTCTTTGTAGCATAAGCTTCCTATTTTAGCAGCGATGTCAGCAGCTGAAACAACGTCCATTGTTGATGGAGCATTAGCACCTACAACAACGTAACAGTTTGGCTGTCCATCTTTAACGAATAAGTCTTTTGTAACTTCTCCGATGACTGTTACTTCAGCAGCAACTCCACTTGCTAAAGCTGTAGCAACCATTGCTCCTCCAACTGCAATAGCACCGATTTTCTTTAAGCTCATTGCCATACCTTATCACCTAAGTTTTTATGTTGTTATTTGATTGACGGTATATACCTTCGACGAACTACTATATAAAGCTTACGATATGAAACGGTTATAACAATAGTTTTACGATATGAATTTCTATTATATCTTTGATATTTCAAATTTATCATATAATTTTTGACAAATTCTAAAATAAAAAAGTTACAAACATTTGCAACTTTTTTAAATGGTTAAAAACGAATTTTGATATATCCAAATATTTAGTAGAAATTTATAAAACCTATGAGGAATAATGTTAAAAAAGACCAAAAATAAATATTAATTTTGGTGAATATTTATGAAATTTTTTAATAGAGAAAAAGAGATTAAAGAAATTCTCTCAATCATTGAATCTGAGCCACAAAGAATTAATTTTATCTTTGGCTCTATAAATTCAGGAAAAACTGCCTTAATAAATGAGATAATTAATAATCGATTAGATAAAGATAAGTATGTTGTTTTTTACATTGATTTGAGGGAGATTTTTATATCGAAATATGATGATTTCGAAGCGAAGCTTCGAGCAACGAAAACCGAAGGTTTTCGTCTAATTATTGAGGTTTTGTTTGAGGTTTATGAAGAATCGTTTATTGATAGAGTAAAGAAATTGTTTTTATCTCTAGTTAGGGATTCTCCAGATGTTGTTAAAAATTTTATGTTATTAAAGATTTCGGGAGGGGTTATTGATGGCATTCCCATACCAAAGAATACCTTAAATGAACTATTGAAAGACAAAGAAGTTAAAAACGTCTTTAGATATATAACTAATGTTTTAATGGAAATTAAAAAAGAAGGCAAACAGCCAATAATTATTATTGATGAACTACAAAAAATAGGAGATTTAAAACTAAATGGATTTTTAATTTATGAGCTTTTTAATTATTTTGTCTCTCTAACTAAGCATAAACATCTATGTCATGTTTTTTGCCTAAGTTCAGATAGTTTATTTATTGAGAGAGTTTATAATGAGGCAATGTTAAAAGGTAGAGTAGATTATATTTTAGTTGATGATTTTGATAAAGAAAATGCCCTAAAGTTTATGGACTCTCTATCTGAAGAGATTTTAAATAAAAAACTCTCTGATGAGGATAAAGAGCTTATCTACAACTATGTTGGTGGGAAGCCGATAGATATAATTTATGTTATTGATAAATTAAAAAATAAGGATTTAAAAGAGATTTTAGAAACTTTGCTGATGAATGAACAACAAAAATTAAAATATTTTTTGAAAGAGTTAGATTATATAAAACCAAAGGTTGCTATTGGGGATGAGGTTATAGAGATTAAAAAAGAAGACATCATTAAAGCGTTAAAATTATTTAAAGATAATTACAAAATTAGCGATGATGAAATACCAGAGCCAGTTTATATTTATTTAGTTAAAAGAAATATATTATTCCTAAATCCTATTGAAGGGACTCTAAAACCTCAATCATTTTTAGTGTGGAATGCTATAAAAAGAATTATCTAACAACAAACATATAAATAAAATAAATCATTGTGATAAAAATGAAAATAGCAATAACTGGAAAAGGAGGAGTAGGAAAAACATTCATTGCCTCAACATTAATGAGATTATTTGAGAGAAATGGCTTTAAAGTTATTGGAGTTGACTGCGACCCAAACCCTACATTGGCATTAGCTTTTGGAATTGAAAAGGATATAATCCCTTTATCAAAAAGACATGACATAATAGAGGAAAGAACTGGAGCTAAACCGGGAACTTATGGAAATATTTTTAAGATAAACCCAAAGGTTGATGATTTAATAGATAAAGTCGGCTATAAAATAGGAAATATAACCATCTTAGTTATGGGAACTATAGAAGAGGGAGGGGAGGGTTGTGTTTGCCCCGCCTCTGTTTTATTGAGAAGATTATTAAGACATTTAATTTTGAAGAGGGATGAAGTTGTTATATTGGATATGGAAGCAGGAATTGAGCACTTTGGAAGAAAGACAATAGATACTGTTGATTTAATGCTTATTGTTATAGAACCAACAAAAAAATCTTTAATAACTGCAAAGAGAATGAAAAAATTAGCTAACGATTTAGGAATAAAAAACTTAGGAGTTATTGTTAATAAGGTAAGAGATGAAGATAAAGAGTTATTAGAAAATATCATTAAAGAAGAACTTGGTTTAGAAGTTTTAGGATTTGTTCCTTATGATGAGGAGGTTATAAAAAGTGATTTTATAGGAAAACCAGTTAATTTAGATTCAAAAGCTGTAAAAGAGATAGAGAAAGTATTTGATTACATTCTAAAATTAAAAAATTCTACAATCTAAAATATGGCTCTCTCCTATTTATACATTCAATAAAATAAGGCTCTAATTCTTCTCCTCTTCTTAATGGAGTTAAAATATCAACTAAGTTGTCATCCCTCAACAAACATGGTTTTAAATAACCATCGTAAGTTAATCTTATCCTTGTGCAGTGCATGCAGAACTCACTGTTGTCCATAGGCCTTACAAACTCAATCTCTAACCCATCAACGATATATTTTTTTCTATTCTGCATGAATTTTCTTGTAATAACCTTATCAGCTTTTTCTTTAATTTCGTTTTCTATTGGAGAAATGTTATAATAATATTTTTTAAGCTCTTCTTTTAATGGAATAAATTCTATAATTTGCAAAATAGCTCCAATATCCCTACAGAATTCCATAACTTCTGGTAAATCTTTAATATTTATGCTCATAGCTAAAAAATTAACCTTTAATGGAGTTAATCCAACATCTATTGCCCTCTTTATTCCATTTATTACCTTTTCCACATCTCCAAATTTTGTAATTTTTCTATAAAGATTAGGATTTAAGGTATCTAAGCTCACATTAACTCTATCCAACCCAGCATCTTTAAGTTTATCAGCCAAATTTTCTAAAAGGATTCCGTTAGTCGTTAAAGAAATGTCTTTTATTTTTTCATCTTTGATATTTTCGATAATTTCACATATATCTCTCCTTAATAATGGCTCTCCACCAGAGATTTTTATTTTTTTAACTCCAAATTTTGTTGAAGTTTTTGCTATAATTCCAATTTCTTTAGCTGTCATATATCTGTTGTTGTTTGAATCATGCCCCTCTCTATGGCAATAAAAGCACTGTAAATTGCATTTATTTGTTATAGAAATCCTAAAAGACCTAATTTCTCTACCAAATCTATCTTTCATAATTATCCACTACTAAAAATTTAGAGGATTTAAAAAATAGGTATGAGGATTAATTATAAAAAAGCTACGTAATGGTTTTAGATTAATTAGAATATATAAATTTATTTATTCTATTCTTTAGCTTCTTTTTTTCTTTCAAATGACTCAACAAAGCTAACTTTCTCAACATCATCTAATCTCTTCAATATTTCATTAGCAATAGCCATCTTAGCTGTTTGGATGTTTGGGATAAATGGAGCAAATTCTGGTAGTTCTATTTTAACTGTCCCATTTCTAATAGTTACTTTTACATCACTTAATCTTGGAACATACATCCTTACAATTTCTTTTACTATATCCTTTTTATCTTCAACAATTTCCCCTATTTTTATTCTATATTTTACCTCTTTTCCAGCTAATTCATGGTTAAAATCAACTAAAACCCTCCCACTGTTTATACTAACAATCTTTCCAGGAACTCCGTCGATAGTTATTGTTAATCCTTTTATTGGTTTAATTCCTCTTTTTGTAAATTCTGATAATGGGATTAATTTTATCTTTGATGGGTCTCTCTTACCAAATGCTTTTTCTGGTGGTAAAACAACCTCTCTCTCTTCACCAACATCCATCTCCAATATAACTTCATCTAATCCTGGCAACACTTGTCCTTCTCCAGCAAAGATAGCAACAGGACCATAAACCATCGCAGGGCTGTAAATTCCCTCTTTTTTAGCTAATTCTTCATTAGTTGTGTCGAAGAGTTTTCCATCAACGTATCCATCATAGCTAATCTTTACCATTTTACCCTTTTCTACCATATCCTTCACCTCTTTTAATTTACCAAACTTCAATGATTTGATGAGTTTAAAATGTTTTCATAATTTTTAATATAAACCCTATATAAACATAACTGAACAAAAACGAAAAATTTTAAATATTATAATAAATGATATCTAACTGAGAATTTTCAAAAATCATAGCTTGGGATATGGATGGAGATTGGCTATATCTTTATATTGGCGGGTTTTTTAGTGATAGCATTGGAAGCCATAATACCCGGGCTATATTTTCCTGCGTGGGGAGTGGCTTTATTAATATATGGAGTAGTTTTATTAATAATCCCACAATATGCATTTATTTCTGCAATAATTGCTGGAGTTTTAACCATAATCATCCTACATAAATTTGTGTATGGTGTAGGAAAAGAGATAAAAGTGGGAGCTGAGAGGTTCGTTGGAAAGATTGGAATAGCAGTAGAAGATTTTGAAGAAAATGGTTATGGAAGGATTGAGATAGAAAATCAAATATGGTTGGCAAAATCCAAAGATAAAATAAAAAATGGAGATAAAGTTGAGATTATAGGGGTTGAAGGGGTTTCTTTAATAGTTAAAAAAGCTGAAGGTGAATGATATGTTTTGGTTTTGGCTAATATTAGGAGTTATAGTGTTATTTATTATGGTAAAATCAATAGTTATTGTTAATCAATATGAAGGGGGGTTAATTTTTAGATTAGGTAGGGTTATTGGGAAATTAAAACCTGGAATAAATATAATAATTCCATTCTTAGATGTGCCTGTTAAGGTTGATATGAGAACGAAAGTTACCGACATTCCTCCTCAAGAGATGATTACAAAGGATAACGCTGTTGTAAAAGTAGATGCAGTTGTTTATTATAGAGTTATAGATGTTGAAAAGGCAATATTGGAAGTTGAGGATTATGAATATGCCCTAATAAACTTAGCACAAACAACATTAAGGGCTATAATTGGTAGTATGGAGTTGGATGAGGTTTTAAATAAAAGGGAGTACATAAACTCAAAGTTATTAGAAATTTTGGACAGAGAAACAGATGCTTGGGGAGTTAGGATTGAAAAGGTTGAAGTTAAAGAAATAGACCCACCAGAAGATATTAAAAATGCAATGGCTCAGCAGATGAAAGCAGAGAGATTGAAAAGGGCTGCCATATTGGAAGCAGAGGGGGAAAAACAGAGTAGAATATTGAGAGCTCAAGGAATTGCTGAAAGTTTGAGAATTGAGGCAGAGGGGCAGGCAAAGGCAATACAAATAGTAGCAGAGGCAGCAAGACAATATTTTAAAGATGAAGCTCAATTGTACAAAGCTTTAGAAGTAGCTAACAATGTGTTGAAAGATAATGCGAAATATGTTATCTCAGAAAATATATTGGATGTTGTTAAAAATTTCATTAAAAAGGATAAGTTAGCTTAGCAAAATTATATATAAATCTTTTTTTATAATATCTTACGCTTCACATTAATATCTCATTTTTATAAATATTAAATAGAAAAAACACAATAACCACTTTTACGATTTTAGAAATCAATATGTCAAAAACAAATTTAAAAATAAAAGTTTTATGGTGATAGTTATGGCATCAACTGATTCAAAACAACTATATTTATTTAAAAAGATGTTAAAAGAACTAAAAACAAAGAAAGGTAAAGGAACTGAACTTATTAGCCTTTATATTCCAGCTGGTAGAAGAATATCTGATGTGGCTCAGCATTTAAGGGAAGAGATGTCACAGGCGTCAAACATTAAAAGTAAAAGCACAAGAAAAAATGTTCAATCAGCAATAGAGGCAATTTTACAGAGATTAAAGCTATTAAAAGAACCTTTAGAGAAAGGAGTTGTTATATTTGCTGGAATGGTTCCAAGAAGTGGGCCGGGAACAGAAAAAATGGAGACCTATGTTATAGAGCCACCAGAACCAATAAAAACATACATCTATAGGTGTGATTCAGAATTTTATTTAGAACCATTAGAAGAGTTTTTAGAGGATAAAGATGTTTATGGAATAATATTGGTTGATAGAAACGAGGCAACAATAGCGTTAGTTAAAGGAAGAAACATAAATATCTTAAAAAAACTAACAAG
This sequence comes from Methanocaldococcus sp. FS406-22, assembly GCF_000025525.1. Classification (NCBI taxonomy): domain Archaea; kingdom Methanobacteriati; phylum Methanobacteriota; class Methanococci; order Methanococcales; family Methanocaldococcaceae; genus Methanocaldococcus; species Methanocaldococcus sp. FS406-22. The sequence goes on along the minus strand of NC_013887.1, from coordinate 1,318,465 downwards.
TGGGGTTCCTGGAAAGTTTAAGGCAGGAGGGCAGTCAGCAAGAAGATTAGAAAGGCTTATAGATTTAGCCGCTCATGAGTTCTTGCAGAGAGTAGGGCAAAAAGCTAATGAACAATTCCTTCCATTATTGCAAGAGAAAAAACTTAGAGGAATTTTAGTTGGAGGGCCAGGCCACACTAAAAACGAGTTTGTTGAAGGAGATTACTTACACCATGAACTTAAGAAGATTGTATTGGATACATTTGATTTGTGCTATACAGAAGAGTTTGGTATAAGAGAGCTTTTAGAGAAGGCAGCCCCATTATTGAAGGATGTTGAGTTGATGAAAGAAAGACAGGCTGTTCAAAGATTTTTAAAGGAATTAATTAAGGAAGATGGAGGATTGGCATGCTATGGAGAAAAAGAGGTTTTAGAAGCTTTAATGATGGGAGCTGTCGATACTTTAATTGTTTCTGAAGAATTAGAAAAATATAAGGTAAAGATAGCATGTAACAACTGTGATTATTTAGAGGAGAAAACAGTTACAAAACTCGAACTTATCAAATTAGAGGAGGAGCTTAAAAATGCTCAATGTCCAAAATGTGGAGGGGCTTTAAGTATTGTTGAAGAAAAAGATTATATTGAATATCTTTCAGAATTATGTGAGCAGAGTGGAGCTAAACTTATAACAGTTTCGTCAGAAACAGAAGAAGGGGCTATGATTTTAAATGCATTTAAGGGAATAGCTGCTATATTGAGATACAAGATTCATCAATAACCCCTATATTCTTCTAAATTTACACATACTTTTTTAAATCCATAATCTTTAAATTTTTTGATGATTTCTTCTTTTTTGTTAATTATCTTATTTAAGTCATTTTCAATCTCAATAACAGCCAAATTTTTGTAATCTCTAACTCTTATAGCTCCTTTTACATAATTTTTTAAAAATTCTTCTAATTCTTCTATCTTCTTTAAATCTTCTATTGAAATTTCTCTATTAAATTCAAATCTTGTTAATAAACACGTTTCTTTTGGAGGAATTTCCATGTTTAGCTCTTTAGCAATCTCTAAGATATCTTTTTTACCAATCTTAAACTCTGCAAATGGAGAAACTATATTAAATCCTTCTTTAGCTCTTAAGCCGGGCCTATCTTCAAACAAGTCGTCATAGTTAGTTCCATCAACAATAACATCATAGTTATATTTTCCTTTCTCTTTAGTTAAGATTTCAAAAAACATTTTTTTGCACAAATAACATCTTTCTGGAATATTTTCAATAATTTTGTCAATTTTAATAACCTTTAAATTTAGGTTATATTTTTTTGCATTGATAATTGCGTTATTTAAAGCCCATCTTGAAATATAAGGAGTTTTTATAAAAATACATAGAGTTTCAGTAATCTCTGATAGTAGTATAGATAAAAGCAAGCTATCAATCCCGCCAGAATAAGCAACAATAACCTTTTTATTTTCAAATTTTTCTTTAAGATTATTTTTTAATTTCTTTAGTTTTTCCAAAAATATCACCGTTAGATAATTTTTTAGAAATTGTTAAATATATCCTTCGATTTCATAACATTAATATTTTTATAGGAAATTCAGTTTATTATAAATATTTAAAAGTTAAAAAAGGGGAAAATTATGATGGAAAAACTCAAAGAGATAGAAAAAGTAACTAAAGCAATTAAGGAGAAGATATTAAATCACTATGGATATATTAGGGTTATAACTCATCACGACACAGATGGATTGAGTAGTGGAGGAATTTTAGCTAAGATGCTAATGAGGACAAACAAATTATTTCATTTAACTGTTGTTGAACATCTTTCTAAAGAAGTTATTGAAAAATTAGCTAAGGAAAATGAAGTAAATAAACCCCTCTTTATATTTGCAGATATGGGAAGCGGACAAATAGAAGATATAATAAAACATAATTTCAATGCAATAATCTTAGACCACCATCCACCAGTTATAAAGGAGAGCTTTGTTAATGAAAACATAATTCAGCTAAATCCCCACATCTTTGGAGTGGATGGAGCAAGGGAGATAACAGCAAGCGGAGTTTGCTATTTAGTGGCGAGAGAGTTTGGCTACTATGATTTAAGCGTCTTAGCAATAGTTGGGATTATTGGAGATATGCAATACAATCCCCTTTTGGGCTTAAACAAGTTTATAGTGAATGAGGCAAGGGAGTATAGATATGTTAAGATAATGAACGATATTGTCTATAATATCTACAACGTAGAAATCTACAAGGCAATTGCTTACTGCACAAAACCTTACATCCCAGAGTTGGCTTCTGAAGGAAAGGCATTTAAGTTTTTAAAAGATATTGGTATTGACCCAAATAAAAAAGAATTGGATGATACAGACAAGAAGAAATTATTATCAGCAATAATTTTCAAATATCCAAAGATTGAAAATTTAATGATTGATAGGTATTTGATTGAACATAAGGTTAGAGATGCCTTTTTATTGTCAGAGATGTTAAATGCCGTTGGTAGAAATGGTTTATTTGCTGTGGGTATTGGAATATGCTTAGAGGACGATGAGTGTATAAAGATTGGCAACCAAATTTTATGGGAGTATAAAAAGAACTTAATTAACGAGCTTAAAAGCGTCAAACTAAAAAAACTAAACAACATCTATTACTTTGAGGGCAAAAAAGGGATGATTGGAATCATAGCATCTATATTGGTTGATGATAGGCCAGTTATTGGTTATCATATTGAGGGAGAGATAGCCAAGTTTTCAGCAAGAGGAAATAGAGATTTAGTAAATAGAGGGTTAAATTTAAGTATAGCAATGTCTGTTGCTAAGGAGTTTGGTGGTAATGGAGGAGGGCATGATGTTGCCTCTGGTGCTGTAGTTCCAAAAGATAAGATTATGGAGTTTTTAAAGAGAGTTGATGAGATTATTGGAGAGCAGTTAAAGAAATAAAAACATAAATTAATTGTTACTAATATTCCAACATAATAAATCAATATAAATTGCTCTTTAGTTAAATAAAGAGATTCCTGCATTTATATACTATTTTAAGGGATTATCGCACTTATTTAAAGTAATATAAGGGGAAATCGTTCCGTTAGATTTATATTGTATTAGGGAAAAACTACATACACATTCCTAAAGGGAATAACGAAATAGTTTATTAAAATTTATAAATACTTTTATTTTACCTATTTTTGGGTGATTAAATGATAAGTGCTAAAGATTTTGCAGAGAAAGTTATGGAACTCTATGTAATAAAGAGAGACAAAAGAAAGGAGAAATTCAATGTGAATAAATTGGCTAAATCCTTAATAAACAGTGGAGTAAATTATGGTGACTTAGACCAAATAATATCTGAAGTTTGTACCAAAGTTTATAACGGGATAACAACCGATGAGTTAAAAGATGTTGTTTATAATATTTTAAAAAAGATTGATAAGGATGTAGCTGAAAATTATAGAAAGGGCATTATACTAAAAGTCAGAACATCAGAAAAAGAATTTGAGCCATTTGATAAAGAGAAAATAGTCAAAGCACTGATTAGAGAAACAGGGGCAGATAAAGAAACAGCTCAAAAAATAGCTGATGAAGTTGAGAGAGAGCTAAAAAAATTAAAAGTTAAGTATTTAACTGCACCAATGATTAGGGAGATAGTTAATTATAAATTAATAGAGTATGGATTTGAGGAGTTAAGGCATAAGCATACAAGATTAGGAATGCCTGTCTATGACATAACCAAATTAATAAAAAGTGGTTCAAGAGAGAATGCCAATTTGATGTATAATCCAGAATCAATCCATAAATGGGTTGCTGATGAAACAATGAAGCAATATGCATTATTAGCTATCTTCCCAAAACACATAGCTGATGCACACCTAAAGGGAGATATCCACTTGCATGATTTGGAATATGCCGCAACAAGACCTGTTTGTTTGCAACACGATTTAAGACCTTTCTTTATGTATGGATTGAAAGTAGATGGAACTGGATTGCATACAAGTGTCTCAAAGCCAGCTAAGCATCCAGAGGTTGCTATTCAGCATGCAGCTAAGGTTATGATGGCAGCCCAGACAAACATGAGTGGGGGGCAGAGTATTGATGAATTTAATGTTTGGCTCGCTCCTTATGTTAGAGGACTAAGCTATGAAAAGATAAAACAATTAATGCAGATGTTTATTTATGAATTAAATCAAATGTATGTAGCCAGGGGTGGGCAATCCCTTAGCAAAGATGAATTAATTTTCATAAAAGAAGGAGATAGTTTAAAAGTTTGCAAAATTGGGGAGTTCATTGATGAATTCATGGAGAAATATGCAGATGAGATTGTAGTAGATGGAGATACAGAAATTCTCTATTTAGATAACACTGCCGAAGTATATACAATATCAGTTAATGTTAAAACTGGAAAGGCAGAGTTTAAGAGAGTTTATGCAATATCAAGACATAAACCAAGAGGAAAGGTTTATAAAGTTATTGGTAAGGATGGAACATCAATAACGGTAACAGAAGACCATTCACTATATCATTTTGATGATAACAATAACTTAGTTGCAGTTAAACCATTAGAATTAAAACATTTAGTAAAAGTTGAAAATATAGATAACTTAGATGAAGCAAAATTATCAAAATTAGAAATAAAAGAGATTAAAGAAATTGACTACAACAGCTATGTATATGATTTGAGTGTCGAAGATAACGAAAACTTTATAACAGCTACTGGTATCTTATGCCACAATACAATATTCAGTTCCATTAACTTAGAATTGGAAATTCCGGAGTTTTTAAAGGATAAGCCAGCAGTAATGGCTGGGACTACAAGAGGAACTTATGGAGATTATGAGGAAGAGGCAAAACTAATCTTAGAGGCATTAGTTGATGTGATGATGGAAGGAGATGCAATGGGAAAACCTTTCTTATTCCCGAACTTTATAATTAAGTTGAGAGAAAATGCTTTTAGAGATGAAAATAAAGAGCTTATGTATAAAATTCACCAATTATCAGCCAAATTTGGAATTCCTTACTTTATAAATATGCTTCCAGATTGGCAAGTAACCAATACAAATGCGATGGGTTGTAGAACAAGATTAAGTGGAAATTGGACTGGAGATGCTGAGATTGATACATTAAGAACTGGAAATATGCAGTGGTATTCTCTAAATTTACCAAGAATAGCCTATGAAGCTAATGGGGATGATGATAAGCTATTTGAAATTTTACATGAAAGATTAGAGTTAGTTAAAGAGGCCTTATTAATAAAACATGAAGTTACAAAAGAAAGGCTATATGTTGATAATTTAATGCCATTCTTAACACAAGAGTTCGATGGAGAGTCATACTATAGGTATGAACACACAACGAAAACCTTTGGATTCGTTGGATTGAATGAGATGCTTAAATATCATTTGGGAGAAGAGTTGCATGAGTCAAAAGATGCTGTTAAGTTTGGTGAGAAGATTATTGGCTATATTAGGGAATATGCTGATAAGTTGAAAGAAGAGACTGGATTAAGATGGACAGTAACTCAAACTCCGGCTGAATCTTGTGCTGGAAGGATGGCAAGATTGGATTACAAATACTATAAAGAAGAGACTATAAGTGTGGTTAGAGGAGACTTAAATGATGTAGATAGTCTTTATTACACAAACTCATCCCATGTTAGGGTTGATGCTCCAATAACCTTAGGGGAGAAAGTTAGAATTGAGGAGAAGTTCCATCCTTTGTGTAATGGTGGGCATATAATGCATGTTTGGAATATTGAGAGTGCTGCAGATCCAGATGTATTGATGGATATAACAAAAAAGATAACGAAAACAGATATAGGTTTCTGGACATATACAAAAAATCTAAGTGTTTGTAATAAATGTGGTTTAAGTATGGGAGGGCTAAGAGATAGATGTATAAATTGTGGTTCTGAGGATATTGCCAAGTTTAGTAGAATAACAGGATACTTGCAAAATATATCAAACTGGAATAAAGCAAAACAAAAAGAGTTAGAAGATAGGAGGTTACCAAGGATTTAAATTATCTTTTTTTATTTTTGACTAATTTATGACCATATAGTGACATTTACATAAGATTCGTTTATTTTTGTTATGTTTGCTATAATTATTTTGGCAGTAGAAACAGTTTTATTTCCATTTAAGTTTATATTAATATTACAGTTTGCTGTTATGTTGAATTTGATATCACCATCGCGATAGAAATATACAATATTCTTATTAGCTCCCCAATATCCTGGAGGACATTTTATATAAACAATCTTTGTAGTTCCTTCATCTGCAGCAGCTACTAATTCTATGTTTTGCTTCATTTTGGACACAGCGGCGTGAGCTAAACTCATGGAAGATATAGATACTGTCTTTTTAAATCCAAACATTCCAGGATAACCAACGGCAATGACAATTGCAAGTAAAACTCCTAAAAATAATAGGGAAAATTCTAAAGATATTTGACCATTTTTTTTAAGTTTGAGCATAAAACTCCCCAAGTAAGTTAATTAGTATATTTATAGATTATGTAATAAAAGTTTATCGGCTGACTTGATGATGTTGTAAAAGCCATTATAGGAACATCAAATATTTTAAATTCGGAATTTATGTTATTATCCAATAACAAGCTATCATCCATTTTTGGGACTAGTGGGTCGTTATTATCTATATTAATATTTTTTCGTTTCATCTGGTTTTTATACCAATCATTGTATGAACGCTCCCATATATCTACATCTCCCTTTCCAAGAATTTTATAGAATTCATCATAATTTTCTATAACCAATGGGGCAGGTATAATAATACTTAATGATTTAGTGTCATTTCCTTTTACGATATATCCCCTAACATAAAGTTTGAAGTTTCCGATTTTTATTCCTTTATACTTCGCATCAGGAAAAAGTTTGTTTAAATCAATGACATCCACTTTATTAACTACAGCAGGACCAACTACATCATAGTTTTCTTGAGATTCATCGACCTTTATGTCATAGGTTATCGGAAGATAGTGATATATGCCAATCTTTATGGTTGTATATGGAGGAATCCAAAATCCTTTTTTTCCATTAAATACGGTCTCATAAAAGACAATTCCAGGAGTTTGTGTAGTGGAAACACTAACATCTAAAAAATCTTTAGGTTTTGGTAATGTTTTCTCTTCAAATGTTATATTTGAAGGAACAGCAACAAATATTGAGTAGGGATTAGTATTGGTTATTTCTCCAGTAAGTGTATAAGTTATGCTCATCTTTGCAATAGTTTCTTCTCCAAAATTTAAAGATAATAAAGAAAATAATAGGCTTAACATTAATAATTTTAAAAGCCTTTTCACATTAATCACCATAACTTAAATATTTAACTCTGATTTTTTGAATTTATTGCAATAATTATATCTTTAGAGTTTAATTTTATGACATCAGAAACTTTATCGTTAGGAATCGACATAATTAAGAAATAATTAACATTTCCATCAAATATTTGGGTTTTATCCTCAATTTTATTTAATTTTTTCCCATACTCTCCAAATATCTTTTCTATTTTATTATAGTCTAACTTACCAATGACCGTTGCATGTAATATGCCTGGAATATTATTTAAAGAATAAGATATACTTGATGAAGATGATGATGTGTATGATTCTCCAAGTTCATTTACACTATTTGATGTCGATTTACTTTCACTATAACTTATTGATGATACAACTACATAAGACGAATCTACAATTGCATAGGTAATAAATGAACCGTTTTTGTTATATATAGATACTATATCTCCTTTGAGTGGCAATTCACCACACTGTTTTGCAGATATTTCAATAGCTATTTTACTTAATTGTGACACTGGTGTTATTTTTAGAGATTTAAGCTCAGGTAATGTCCAAAAATTTTTATATTTAAGGATTTCGTTTCTTGTCATAAACATTGATTTTCCATCAATTTCTACATAATAGTACTTATCTCCTGATGCTAAGACTTGATCTATTTGTTTTTCTATAATGCCCCTAATGTCTTTTTCTATATTAACAGTTTCTAATAGTTTTTCAATCTCTTCAGTAGATTGTGCCAAACTTATTTTATGCACTAATTCCTGAGCAGATAAACTTAGAGGATAGTACTCTCCATACATACTTTTTATTTGGTTGATAGTCTCAATTTTATAATCTTTAAAACTAATGTACTTTTTAGCTTCTTCTAATACTTTGTTAATCTCCTCTATACTATTTGCCATCTGTATTTTGTTTATATAGATTAGCTTTTGTGGGTCGTTAGGGTATTTAGCAAACATCTGATTTATAGATTCAATAGCTGCTTTCTTCTGGTTTTCAAGTTTTATTTTTTCTTGAAACTGCATGTTACTAATTTCATTGTATGCGATAAACGCCAATAACCCAAGAATCACAACAACCAATATTATCAATATAAATTTTAATAAACTGGGTTTTACTGTTCTCCTACTTTTCTCTTTTAATGCTCTAATTTTTGATGTATCAACCATGTAACCACCCAAATTTATCAATAAGGATTAAAATTTAAATATAACTATGGATTTATTGTTATGTTGTATTCGCTTTGGTTTATTTTTGTGGTATTATAGATGTAGCCTACAATAAAATTTTCTATTTCTGGAGTAATATATGATTTTGGTGAAATATAAATGTATATATTTTTTTTATCCTCTGACCATGAAATACCTCCATAAATTAAAGTAACATTTGGGTTGATTCCATTATATCCCGAATTTGCTAATATTACAGCAGTTTTTGCTGCATTTTCAACGTCACTTATAATTTTGTCATCCTTTGAGAAATTTTGTGATAGGAAATAAGTTATTGTTATAATAGATGCCAACAATATAGCAAGGAATAGAAATGAGAATTCAAGAGATACCTGAGCTTTTTTTGGTTTTGTTATTTTATTTTTCATGGTATTCACGCTTTAGATTATAGAGGAGTTCATCAATATTAGAACTATTAAGTAACCAACAACAACAAACGGGACAAATGGGTAGGTTCTTATAACATTTAGTTTATCAGGGATTTTTCCCTCCATATAAAGTTTTTTTATTTTTTGAATGTCTTCATTGGATAATCCCTCTCCATCGGTGATTATTATTTCTTTTTCATTGTCTTTAATTTCATGTTCTAATAGAAATTTTATTCTTTTCATTATATTTAAGTTTTTTACTTCAACACCATCTTTATCTATAATTATAACATCCCTTAGAATATCTCCTTCTTTCAATTCATCAATATGTTTTTTGTCAGAGGTTTCTACACCTGTAAGTGCATAAATAACGATAGATATCAGTACTATTTCGCAAAGGTATATTATGGAGGTTAATAGCACATTATATTTAATAAAATAAGTTTTATCAATGATATATATGAATAACAAATAAACAGGGAATAAATATCCCAATTTTTTCGTATATTCCTTATATTTCGGGATTTTTCGCGAGATGAATATGGATATTATTATATAAACCCATATAATTATTGAAGCATATGGAATTTTATAGGCATGTGTAAAATAGTATAATATACCAAGAATCATAGTTAAATAACAAGCTGAAGGTAGAATATCTCTCCAATATCTCATTAAAATTTTATACATCGGAAAAACTGCGGCAATAAACATGCTGATTGCTATTAGGTAGAGGATATATTTTGGGATATAAAATACAAACGAGTTTGGATAAGCAAAAATTGGAGCTAAGGCTGTAAATAGCTTAACATCTCCTCCTCCCATTCCAACACTTAGTATTAAACATAGTATTAGAGTAGAGAAAAATGCGATAATGGCATTAAATCCAAAATAGTAGTAGCCAACAACTAAGTTCATTATAATCATGGCAATTGTATATTTGTGGGGGATTATTCTTTCTTTAATGTCAGTGATTGACGCTAAAATAAGTAAAATAAAGTTAATAATATAAACTACACTTAGTAAATCCACGATTTCACCTATTTGGGGGATATTTTTCTTTAACTTTCTCCTTTATTTTCAACATTAACTCATGATTATCTAAGAGTTTTAGAGCTTCGTCTATACTTTTATCTTTGGTTAAATTTAAAATTTCCCTCAATATTTCAGTTGCAACATCCTCCCTATGAATCCAAAAGCACTTCACACAACTCCAGATTTTTGTTCCATCTTTTCTTTCAACATACTCTCCTAATTCTTCATCTTCACATGGGTAGAATGGGCAGTAACACCATAAGCAAACTTGCCCATCAAAGTGACAAGGATAATAGGGACAATTTCTGTTAGCTCCACAAACTTCCAAAACCTTCTTTAGATGGTTTTTAGCTAATTCTATCATTACACAACACCTTTAAATAGCTTAAATATTATTTTTACTTTTAGATGTATTTAAAAGTTTAGGGGGATTGAAATGGAGAGGTTGATAAAACTTGCAGAGCAAATAAAGGATGAAGAGTTAAGAAAAAAGGTTATTGAATTTTTAAAAAATCCTAAGGCAACACATCCAGGGATTGTAGATACTGGAATTAGTGTTGAAGAAGCTCCAGCAAGTATAAATTGGCATCATAGATATGAAGGTGGCTTAATAGAGCATACAATATCAGTAACAAAGATGGCTTTAAAGATGGCTGATGTTTTGGAGGAGGTTTATGGCGTTGAGGTTAATAGGGATTATATAATCGCTGGAGCTCTATTACATGATATAATGAAACCCTACAACTATATAAGAAAAGAAGACGGCACTTTTGACCACTATGATATGTTTAACTTAGACCATCTAACATTAGCTGTTGCTGAGCTCTACAAAAGAGATTTTCCAATTGAGGTTATAAAGATAGTTGCCTCTCATCATGGAGACCATTCTCCAACAAGACCAAACTCTATAGAGGCATATATAGTTCATTACGCTGATGAGGCAGATTCAAAGATTAACGATGTTGCTGTGAGAGTTTGTCAGGCAAGAAGTAGAGATTTGGGAGTTTCTGAACAAGAGATATATAAAGCAGTTAATCCTTTGAAGGTTTATGAAGTTAGAAGTAGAGAAGGAAAAATGAAAACTATAGAATTTTTAAAAGATATTTTAAAATCTATTGGAATAATTTCTGAAGATGAGAAAAAAGAGGAAAGTAATGAAAGTTTAGAGAATAAGGAATCTAATTAAAACTAATTTATATATTTAATTTTATTGATATAATATTCCAAAATAAAAAATGGAGCCTCGGGCGGGGTTTGAACCCGCGACCTCCTGCTTACCAAGCAGGCGCTCCGCCAGGCTGAGCTACCGAGGCACCTTAGCATAGTTAAATTACTATCACTTATATATAAACATTACGCCGAAAAGTATATATACCCCTTCTTAGTATTTACTAAATTGCTTACGTTTGATGTAGCCCGGTGGTGTAGTGGCCTATCATCCGGGGCTTTGGACCCCGGGACCGCGGTTCGAATCCGCGCCGGGCTACCATTTTTATTTTTAGCAGAATATATTTATTAATTTAAATATACGGTGAAAGTGTGAAGGTTGCTATTTTAACCGATGGAGCTTATGGAGACAGAGCTTATAAAACAATCAAATCAAAATTTCCATGTGATTTTATAATTGTTAAATATTATGGAGATTTTGATGAGATAACAATAAGCAAAGATACAACTGAAAAATTAAAAGATTATGATTTATTCATAACTTACACCTTAAACCCTGACTTAACTTATGAACTTATTAGAAATATAAAAGAACTTAATGATAAAGCTTTTGTTCTTGTTGGAGCTTGGAAAGGAGAGGGATTTAAAAAACAGTTAGAGAGTTTTGGAAATGCTTTTTGTCCATATTTAATGTGTGATATTGACGAAGATGAGCTAAAATATTATCTAAATAACTATCCTCAATTGAGAGAATTTCTAAAATATTTTGGAAGGCCAAAAGTGAAATTATTTATTAAGAATAACAAAATTGAGAAAATTGATGTTTTAAGAGAAGCTCCATGTGGTTCAACTTCTGAAACATTAAAAGAATTTATTGGGAGAGAGTTTGATGATAAAGTGTTAATAGATATTGGGTTGAGGGTTCAACACTTTTGTAGGGCTGGAAAAATAAGGTTGTTTGTAGAGAAAGAAGGAAAGAAAACAAAGGCAGGAAAAATTTTAGTTAAAGGCATTGAAGTAATTCATCTCCCATGATTATTGAAGTAATTCAAATTTAATATTGTGCCCAAATAAATATAACAAAGCGGAGCCAGTAATTTTTTTGCTTTTATTGTTATATTTTTTTCCACAAATTTCGATTTCGAATTTTCTATCATCAAATATATTAACTTCATACACCTTATTTTCAAACTCTTTAAATATGGCATCTTTTAATGGGTTGAATCTCTTTAACTCATCTAAACCATTTAGTGGCTTAACGACAAAGCCAGTATAACCGTGTAGAGAATTTATAACCCTCAAAAGCCTTATGTCATCGTCCATAACCTTTTCATCCAATTCAAGTTTATTTTTAGTTTTTTCGATAATATTGTAGATTTTATCCTTATTTTTTCTTTTTTCAATTATTTTTTTCCAATTTTTTTCTTTTTCAAACTGTTTTATTCCAATTCCAGCTTTTTTAAACTCTTTTATCAGTCTTCTTCTCCAACCACTTCCGACCGATTCTAAATACAAATTTTTTCCCATTATATAGTCCATTAAAAACCTTCTATCTTCCTTTGAGAACTTTTCAATAATATCTCTAATGTTTTCATCCTTTGGTTTTATATAGATGTGATAGCCCCTATTTCCACTAAATACAATCTTTAAATCTTCTTCATTTAAACCAAAGTCAGGAATTAAAAATTCTTCAATTAAATAAATAGCTTGATTTTTTGCCTCCTCTAAGCAATTTTTACAAATCCAATCTTCATCGTGCTTACATTTTTTTGTTTTATGCACATCTATATCAAACGCTAATTCTCTTCTAAATATACCTTTTTTAGCCGCTCCACCTGATTTGTTTGGGTAAAGCATATAAGCTAAAGATTTGTAAAAGTGCATTGGTGCGTTTTTTAGTACCCAATCTTTATATTCTCCCTCATTTTTAAAAGAAAGGTTTCTATTATCAACTTTTTTTAAATAACCATATCCAAATTCCCTATATTCAATACCTTCAGGGATTTCAAGAATATTGTTTTTTATTGCGAAGTTATAATATTCTCTATACAATTTTTGAACCTCAACAAAAGTATTCATATATCTATCCCTCAACTTTTAGTATTGGCTTAGGAATTAACAATAATTATTTGGAGAGTTATAAAATTTTTCACGGTGATACAATGATTTTGGGAATAGATATTGGTGGGGCTAATACAAAAATCACAGAGATTGAAGGAGAAAATTATAAAATCCATCATATCTATTTTCCTATGTGGAAGAAAAAAGATGAATTAGAAGATTTATTAAAAAACTACAATAATGATGTTGATTATGTTGCCTTAGTTATGACTGCTGAGTTAGCTGACTGCTACAAAACAAAAAAAGAAGGAGTTGAGGATATAATAAATAAAGTTGAAAAATCCTTTGACTGTCCAATATATGTGTTTGATGTTAATGGAAACTTTTTGACATCAGAAGAAGCTAAGAAAAACTATTTAGATGTTTCAGCATCAAATTGGATGGCTACTGCCAAATTTGTTTCAGAGTTTATAAAAGATAGCTGTATTTTGGTTGATATGGGTTCTACAACCACAGATATAATTCCAATAAAAAATAAGAATATTCTATCTGAAAAAACAGATTTGGATAGATTAATGAATAATCAGTTAGTTTATGTTGGAACTTTAAGAACTCCTGTTACTTTTTTAACTAACAAAATAATGTTTAGAGGGAAATTAACAAATTTATCCTCAGAATACTTTGCCATTACAGCGGATATTTCTTTAATTCTAAATAAAATTGCAGAAGAAGATTATACCTGTGATACTCCAGATGGAGCTGGAAAGGATAGAGATTCATGCTTAACAAGATTAGCAAGAGTTTTATGTGCTGATAGAGAAATGGTTAGTGATAATGAGCTAATAGATTTTGTTAATAGGCTTTATAATAAGCTGTTAGAATTAATTAGAGAAAATGTTGATGCTATTGCAAAAAGATACAATTTAAATGATGTAGTTATTACTGGTTTGGGAGAAGAAATTTTAAAAGATGCTTTAGATGGCTATAATATAATATCAATAAAAGAAACCTATGGTAAGGATGTTTCTTTAGCAACTCCAAGCTTTGCTGTAGCTAAATTATTGCAAAAACAATTAAATGAGTAAAATAATATTTAATAATATTTTATTGTTTTTTCATTCCAAAGAAATTAATCATGCCAATTAATTCTTCAAATGCTTCAATTTCAAATTTTAATGCTTCTTCTTTTGTATAGATTCCACTAACCTCTCCATCTAATGTTAATTGCTCAACTCCTCTAACAACTATTCTATCTACTCCATCCCTTCGTAAAATCTCTTCAGCAACCCTATCATGCACAAAAGCCTTTGGTGGGATAAAGACAGTTTCTTTAACATCCTTTAAATCCAATTTTTCTAAATCTTTAGCTGTTATTAAATCGGCAATATCCTTATCAACTTTAACAACATTTACAGATGTTTCATCAAAAATCTTTTTTAAAAATGGATATGCTACATTTCCAGTAATTATTGTTGCCTCTCCATTTATTTTATCTTTTAATCTCTCTAAAATACCTTTATTTTCTTCTTTAGCTAATGCAAATGGGGTTCCAGCTACTGGGTCGTGTAAAGGAGTGCCAGTAACCCTAATATAATCCCCAAACTCATTATGGATTTCATCAACAATATTTTTAAATTCCTCAATTGTATGTGTTCTCAAACCTTCAATTAAGGGAGCATTTCCTAAAATTAATCCCTGTTCTTCACTATTTGCAAATCTCATTAATATAACTGCCTTAGCCCCCCAATCAACTAAATCAGAAACTGTCTTCTTTAATTCTTCACCATCATTAACCCCTGGAATAACAATTATTGCACAATGAACCTCACAATGCTCACAAAAATATCTTAGGCATTTTAAAGCAGTTTCAGCATTTTTATCATTCATCCATTCCTTTCTAAGCTTTGGATTTGTTGAAAAAACTGAGAATGTAACTTCATCAACTCCATAATCAACCAAGTTTTTTGCAATCCCCTCTTTGTTAAATCCTTTTCCTGATGTATAGCCAAGATGTATTTTTAAACCTATATTGCTTATAGCTTTGCATAACTCTTCTAATTGAGGATAACAGCTAACATCTCCACCAGCAGTTAAATTAACTTTGCTGTATCTTTTAAAGAGCAAACTACTTTGAAGTTCCATCAATGCAAATGGTAAAGGGATAAAATCACCATTAATCTCTCTAACTGAATAAGTGCAGTAATCACAGCCCACTGTAAATTGGCAATATCTACATCCAAATGGTTGAGGATTTTGTTTATCAACTTTTCTAAAATAACAGAACTTGCAAAAGCCATTGCAGTTGATTCCTGGCTCTCCTCTTAAATCTATTAATAGATTAGCCTCTTTCATGATTTCACACTATAACAAATATTTTTAATAAAAAATTTCAAAGAGAAAATTTTATAATGGATTTTCTCACCAAAAATTATTGGAGTTTATATCAATTTTAAATTTAAAAGTTTGCTTGTAGATTCCAAATCCATCTACTATATAAATGTTACGATTTCGTTCAAATGAAAAACTGGATATATATAAACTGCGAATAACTAATATCGAACCAATATGTGGGAGTGATTCCTATGGTAAAGTACAAAGACACAATAAACTTGTATGATGAAAAAGGTAAATTAGTAGAAGAAAACGTTCCTTTAGAAGCTATCAGTCCATTACACAACCCAACAATCCAGATGTTAGTTAAAGATGTTAAGAGGACAGTAGCAGTTAACTTAGCAGGAATAGAAAACGCTTTAAGGACTGGGCAAGTTGGTGGAAAAGGTTGCATGATTAAAGGAAGAGAGTTAGATTTGCCAATTGTTGAAAATGCTGAAACAATTGCTGAATATGTTGAAAAAGTTGTTAGAGTCTCAGAAGATGACGACACATCCATCAAATTAATTAACGATGGAAAACAGATGGCTGTTCAAATTCCATCAAAGAGATTAGATGTTGCAGCAGAGTATTCAGTTTCTGTTTTAGTCACAGCTCAGGCATTAAAAGAGGCCATAATTAGAACATTCGATGTTGACATGTTCGACGCTCCAATGGTTCATGCAGCTGTTGTTGGTGGTTACCCACACGAAGTTACAATGAAAGGTTCAAACATCGCTGCTTTATTAGGTAGCCCATTATCATTAGAAGGTCCAGGTTATGCGTTAAGAAATATCATGGCAAACCACTTCGCTGCATGTACAAAGAAAAATGTTATGAACGCAGTTGCATTCGCTTCAATTATGGAACAAACAGCTATGTTCGAAATGGGAGATGCTGTAGGATTGTTTGAAAGATTACACTTGTTAGGTTTAGCTTACCAAGGATTAAACGCAGACAACTTAGTAATTGACTTAGTAAAAGCAAACGGTAAGAATGGAACTGTTGGTACAGTAGTAGCTTCAGTTGTTGAGAGAGCTTTAGAAGATGGAATTATTAAGGAAGACAAAACACTACCTTCAGGATTCACAATGTACAAACCAGTTGATGTTGCTAAGTGGAACGCTTATGCAGCTGCAGGTTTAGTTGCAGCTGTCATTGTAAACTGTGGAGCTGCAAGAGCAGCACAAAATGTTGCATCAACAATTTTATACTACAACGACATCTTAGAATACGAAACTGGATTACCAGGAGTTGACTTCGGTAGATGTGAAGGTACAGCAGTTGGATTCTCATTCTTCAGTCACTCAATCTACGGAGGAGGAGGGCCTGGAATCTTCAACGGAAACCACATCGTTACAAGACACTCAAAAGGATTTGCTATTCCACCAGTTGCAGCTGCAATGTGTTTAGACGCTGGAACACAGATGTTCTCACCAGAGAGAACATCAGCATTAGTTGGAACTGTCTTCAGTGCAATTGATGAGTTCAGAGAACCATTGAAGTATGTCATAAAAGGAGCATTAGAAGTTAAAGACAAAATCTAAATTTTAAGTGATTGTTTATGGTTGAGGTCGAAATCTTTCCACACAGGTATTTGAAAGCCTCTACAACTGAAAAATTTCTTAACAAAATCTATGATTTAAAGACCGTGGAGAGAGTTGTAATCCACGGTCAGCCTCTTCCTAAAGTTATCACTTATGGACCAGCAAGAGGTTTGCCAGTGAATCATACAGAGAGAAAGATAATAAATGTTAAAGGAGTTCCAGTAGAGTTAACAGTGATGGCAGGGAGGTTTTGGATAACCCTTAGCAATGACAGTGAGTTGGACAAGTTAGATGCTATATGCAAAGAAATGTTTCCATTTGGCTATGACTTAAGAGTTGGAAAATTCCTAAAGGATAGACCAACAGTTACTGACTATATTAAATATGGTGAAGATGGGGTCTTTCTAATAAATGAAATGGATAGAAGATTGATAGGAATGGTCGACCCAAGAAGTAGAATGGCAAACTCCGTTACAGTTGTGGAAAAAGAAGAAAAAGAGGAATAGTATGCCAGTAGGGAGAAGAGAGCAAATAGTGGATTGTAGGTCAGTGATGGGTTTAGGAGAGGGGGGAGGATTAGCACAGAGAGGGACATTTGCAGAGGCATTAAAAAATGATGTAGTAGTTGTAGCGATGTCACCAGGGAGGAGGCATATAACAAAACCTGTCTGTGAGATAACTTATGGGATAAGAGAGGCAGGGATTCAAACAAGCGTTTTAGTTTTAAATGCTGGTTCGGGAATTCCACATGACGCTCCAAGAGGAGCATTAGGTTCAACCTTTGGTATAAAGCCAGAAGAAGCAGAGCAAATAAATAGACATAAGCTCTGCGTTGTTCATTTCGGAAATGTTATCAGCCATATTGTCTATAAGGCAGGACTTCTCTTAAAGTATGTAAAAATTCCAACAATTATTGTTTGCCAAGCTCCCGTAGATATGGAAGATCTTGCTAAATATGGAATAAAGACAAGAGATGTTATGCCTTTAGAACCTAAAACTGAAGGGACAGTTGTTGATATTGTAACCGGGGTGATTAGAGGAGAATCCTGTCCTCAAACTAAAATTGATGAAATAATAAGAAAAATAAAACTTCACTTAAACCTAAATTGAGGTGATTGTATGGCATACAAGCCACAGTTCTACCCAGGTCAAACAAAAATTGCTCAAAATAGAAGAGACCACATGAACCCAGATGTTCAGTTAGAAAAGTTGAGAGACATTCCAGATGATGATGTTGTTAAAATAATGGGTCACAGACAACCAGGAGAAGATTACAAAACAGTTCACCCTCCATTAGAAGAGATGGACTTACCAGAAGACTATGTTAGAGACTTAGTTGAGCCAATTAACGGAGCTAAAGAAGGGCACAGAATTAGATACATTCAGTTCGCTGATTCAATGTACTTTGCTCCAGCTCAACCATACGACAGAGCAAGAACATACATGTGGAGATTTAGAGGAGTAGATACAGGTACATTATCAGGAAGACAAGTTATTGAGATGAGAGAGAGTGACTTAGAAGCATTGTCAAAGAACTTCTTAATTGATACAGCATTCTTTGACCCAGCAAGAATTGGTATCAGAGGAGCTACTGTCCACGGACACTCATTAAGATTGGACGAAAACGGTTTAATGTTCGATGCCCTCCAGAGATATGTCTATGATGAGAAAACAGGACACGTTTTATACGTTAAAGATCAGGTTGGAAGACCATTAGATGAGCCAGTAGATGTTGGAGAACCATTACCAGAAGAAAAATTGAAAGAAATTACAACAATCTACAGAATTGATGGAGTTCCAATGAGAGAGGATGAAGAGCTATTAACAGTCGTTAAGAGAATCCACAGAGCAAGAACATTAGGAGGATTCTTGCCAGTTGAAGATGTCTTCGAGAAACTCTAAGCTTTGGGCTTTGCCCATTAGCTCTTCCACTTTCTCATGGATAATCAAGAATATAAGCTTTGAAGTAAAATTAAACAATAAAAAAACAATAAAATAAAAAATAATAAAATTCCTCACAGAGGTGAGCCCGATGGATGCTGAAAAAAGATTATTCTTAAAGGCATTAAAGGAGAAGTTTGAAGAAGATCCAAGAGAGAAATACACTAAGTTCTACGTCTTTGGTGGATGGAGACAGTCAGCAAGAAAGAGAGAATTTGTTGAGGCAGCACAAAAATTAATTGAAAAGAGAGGAGGAATTCCATTCTACAACCCAGACATTGGGGTTCCATTAGGACAAAGAAAATTAATGCCTTATAAAGTTTCAAATACAGATGTAATTGTTGAAAGAGATGACTTACACTTCATGAACAACGCTGCAATGCAGCAGTTCTGGGATGACATAAGAAGAACAGTTATTGTTGGATTAGACACTGCTCATGCTGTCTTAGAGAAGAGGTTAGGGGTAGAGGTTACTCCAGAAACAATTAACGAATACATGGAAACAATTAACCACGCTCTCCCAGGAGGGGCAGTTGTTCAGGAGCACATGGTTGAGGTTCACCCAGCATTAGTCTGGGACTGTTACGCTAAGATATTCACTGGAGATGATGAATTAGCAGATGAGATTGACAAGAGATTCTTAATCGACATCAACAAGTTATTCCCAGAAGAGCAGGCAGAACAAATCAAGAAAGCAATTGGTAAAAGAACATACCAAGTTTCAAGAGTTCCAACATTAGTTGGTAGAGTCTGTGATGGAGGTACAATTGCAAGATGGAGTGCAATGCAGATTGGAATGTCATTCATTACAGCATACAAGCTCTGTGCTGGGGAAGCAGCAATTGCTGACTTCGCTTACGCTGCAAAGCACGCTGACGTTATACAAATGGCTTCATTCTTACCAGCAAGAAGAGCAAGAGGTCCAAACGAGCCAGGAGGTATATTCTTTGGAGTCTTAGCAGATATCGTCCAAACATCAAGAGTTTCAGATGACCCAGTTGAGCAGTCATTAGAGGTTGTCGCTTCAGGAGCTATGTTATATGACCAAATCTGGTTAGGAGGATACATGTCTGGAGGAGTTGGATTCACACAGTATGCTACAGCAACATATACAGATGACATCTTGGATGACTTCTCATACTACGGATATGACTATATAACTAAGAAATACGGAGGATGCAACAGCGTAAAACCAACAATGGATGTTGTTGAAGATATAGCTACTGAAGTTACCTTATACGGTTTAGAACAGTATGACAGCTTCCCAGCATTGTTAGAAGACCACTTCGGAGGTTCACAAAGAGCAGGGGTTACAGCAGCTGCAGCAGGTATTACAACAGCATTAGCTACAGGAAACTCAAACGCTGGACTTAACGGATGGTACTTAAGTCAAATCTTGCACAAAGAGTACCACAGCAGATTAGGATTCTATGGTTACGACTTGCAAGACCAGTGTGGAGCAGCTAACTCATTATCCTTTAGAAACGATGAAGGTTCACCATTAGAGTTGAGAGGACCTAACTATCCAAACTATGCAATGAACGTTGGTCACCAAGGAGAGTATGCTGGAATTACACAGGCAGCACACTCAGCTAGAGGAGATGCGTTTGCATTGAACCCATTAATTAAGGTTGCATTCGCAGATCCATCATTAGTCTTTGACTTCACACATCCAAGAAAAGAGTTTGCTAGAGGTGCTTTAAGAGAATTCGAACCAGCTGGAGAAAGAGACCCAATCATTCCAGCTCACTAACTTTAATCTTTAATTTTTTATTATGTTGATATTGTTAAGCATATTAAAACATATGTTTTAGAACATGATGTGTTAATTACATAAATTACATAAAAATAGTTTGTTCTAATTAAGTTAAATAGAGATTAAGAAAATTTTAGCTGAATCAAATAGAAAACCTTATATATTAACCTAATAAAACTAAGTCTTATGTAAAAATGAGGTGATAGGATGGATCCAACACTAATAGCCCTAGGGGCTTTAGCGTTGAGTGGAGCATTGGCAACAGTTGCAGGTTGTGCGGAAGATTTAGAATCAGATGTTGGTTCTCAGTCAAACCCAAACTCACAGGTTCAGTTAGCACCTCAGATGGGGAATATACACAGATACTTTAACAAAGCTATATCAGGGGAGCCAGTTTCCTACGGTTTGTATGTTGCAGTTGCAGGAACAGTTGCTTATGCCATTATGCAAATGGGATTAAACCCAATTTTAGCATTAATTTTAGGAGCAGGAGTTGCTGCCTTTGTTCATGGAGCTTATGCTATTTCAGCATACTTGGGTAGAATTGTCGGACAATCAAAAAACTTTGGACAACCTGTTTATTGGGATATTGTAATGAGTCACATTGGCCCAATTGTTGGACATGGTTTTATTGCTGTATTTTGTATGGTTTTAATGGCTTATTTAGCTAACACAATATTAGGAAATCCATTCCCATTGCCATTGATTGCATTGATCTTCGGTATTACTGTTGGGGCAATTGGTTCATCAACTGGAGACGTTCATTATGGTGCTGAAAGAGAGTATCAGAAATATCCATTTGGAGGAGGAGTTCCAGTTGCTAATCATGGGGACATTGATGTTAAGGCAGAGTATGGTTTAAGAAACGGAATGGATTCATCATACTTCTGTTCAAGATTGGGGGGAGTTTTAACTGGTTTATGTTTTGGTTTAATTGTATTCTTAGATGGATGGAGAGGTATTTTAGGAAATATACTACAAGGCGGAAATGTTACGACTGCTTCAGTAATTTCAATTGTTATTGGTTTGATAATTGTAGCTATTTTGGCTGTAGTAAATAGAAAAGTTGAAGTATTTGCAAGAAACAAATACGGACCATATACAAAATAAGGGTGATATTTTATGGATGCTGTAAGTTTAGCCATTCCATTGATTGAAATGACAATTGCAGGGGCAATAATTAACGCGAGCGTCCATTTTATTCCTGTGGGAGGAGCTCCTGCGGCAATGGCAACTTCAACTGGAGTTGGTACTGGTACAACCCAGTTAGCGGCAGGAGCAGGTTTCACTGGATTAATGGGAGCTGCAGTAATGGCGGCGACTGTAGGTTTATCTTTAACAGGCATTGCTTTGATTTTGGTATCTGGGGCTATAAGCTCAATGATTATGCTTGGAGTTACAATGTTGATTGGGCAATTAATTTATGTATTTGGAGTTGGAGTTGTTCCAGCTGCAGATAAGTGTGAAATTGACCCAATAACAAAGGATCCACAAAAACCTTATGTTACTCCAGGTACTACAGGGCATGGAGTTCCAACAGTTTGTTTTATTAGTGGTTTGATAGGAGCGGCATTGGGAGGAATTGGAGGGGCTTTGGCATATATTGCTATGTTGAAGTTGGGATTGAGTCCTGCACTTGCTGGAATGTTAGCAGTAGGGTTCTTCTTTATAAATGCAGTTCTTGCTTCGTATAACATTGGAGGTACTATTGAAGGTTTCCACGATCCAAAATTCAAGAAAATGCCAAATGGTGTTATTGCATCCACAGTAGCATCTTTGTTATTTGGAATTATTGCAGTAGCAATGGCATTATAAAAAAATTTTTGGTGATAATATGTCACATGGAGGAGGAGGTCATGCAACTGAGCTTTATCCTGAAAACCAGATATTTGCAGTTGGAGTAGTTTTGTCATTAGTAGGTATTTACTTAGCAAATTTCCTACCAGATAACTTGTCAATGTTAATTGGGGGTTTATTAGTTTCAGCAGCGTGTGTTGCAGGAGCAAACACTGTTAGAAAAGTAGCCGCTTATGGTCTTGGTACTGGGGTTCCATCAATTGGTATGATTAGTTTAGGTATGGGGACATTAGCTGCTGTAGCGGGAGTTTTAATTCCAAAGGCATTGGGAATTACCTATTTAGTGGCTCCTATATTGACATTAATTATTGCATTAGTTGTTGGATATATCGTAGGAAGATTAACAGTTAACCCGGTTGGGATGAAAATTCCTATCATGGTCAGAAGTATGACTTATTTATCAGTAGCAGGAGCAATGGCCCTATTAGGATTTACAACAGCTTATGTTGGAAGCCTAGAACCACAAGCATTTATTAATGGTGCTTTAAACACTGGAATTATGGCTTTGGCATTTATAACTGCAGGTATGGCTATATTACATCCTTTCAACGCATGTTTAGGACCAAATGAAAGTCATAGAAGAACATTAACATTAGCAGTTGCATGTGGTCTAATAACTTGGTTTGTTTTCTCTGTGGTTAAATTAGACATTATCTCCATGGTTGTTTCAATAATATTGTGGGCAATTGCGTATGTGAAGTTTGTTAAGATGTCATTCAAAGATGCATGTGCAGTATTACATGTTCCAGAAATTCCTAAGAAGGGAGAGTAAGGTGAGACAATGGCGACTTATGTATTTATTGACCAAAACATTCCGCTTGTTTATACTGTTGAGACAGGGGTTATTACAAAAGGATTTGGAGAGTTGTTATTTGTTGATGTATCTCCAATAGAAGAGCAAATAAAAAAATTAGAAACATTGGTTGAAGCTTATGAAAACTCTTTAGACCCAAGGCATGCTCCTCTTAACTCCTTCCCAAATAGAGATGGAGTTTATGTAATAGCAGGATATTTCAAGAGTGCATTCTTTGGATTTTGGATAACTTTGGGAGTGATGGCTTTGCTTGCAATAATATTGGGGGTAAAATTCTAAAATAACTTTTTACGGTGATATTTATGGCAAACAAAAAAGAACCTGCACCAGGATGGCCAATAGTCTCTGGTGAGTATGTTGTCGGTAATCCAGAAAGTTGTGTTGGAGTTGTAACTCTCGGTTCTCACGGTTTAGAGCAGGCTTGCATTGATGCTGGGGCAGCTATAGCAGGGCCTTGCCACACAGAAAACTTGGGTATTGAAAAGGTTGTAGCAAACTATATATCAAACCCAAACATTAGATTTATGATTCTTTGCGGTTCAGAGGTTCAGGGGCATATAACTGGACAGTGCTTTAAAGCATTATGGGAAAACGGTATTGATGATAGTGGTCAGATTATTGGAGCTAAAGGAGCTATACCATTCTTAGAGAATGTTAGTAAAGATGCTGTTGAGAGATTCCAAAGACAAATAGTTGAAGTTATTGATTTGATTGACTGTGAAGATGTTGGTAAAATAACACAGGCAATAAAAGAGTGTTTGAGTAAAGACCCTGGGGCTATTGATGAAGATCCATTTATAATTGAGTTAGAAGGAGGAAAAGGAGGAGGAGAAGAGGAAGAAGGAGTAATAAAACCAATAACTCCAGAAATGGCAATAATTGAAAGTAGAATAAGATTGATTGGAAATGAAATGTGCTATAATGGATTGTTGGCAAAGTGGCAGGCAGGTTATTACAATGGTAAAATCCAAGGAATTGCTACAGGTCTGTTCATAATGCTATTAATTATGGGAATTTTAATGTTTTAAAATTTAAGTTTTTAGGGTGGGAGAATGGGTGTTGAGATATCTAACAAACCAAATGTATCATCAATAGAAAGTTATGTTGAGGATTTAGAATACAAAGTTGGCTTAATAACAAGAAACAGAGGTTTGGAAAGTGGAGTTGAATCTGCTGGAACAAAAGGATTAATAATTGGAGCAGTTTCTGCTCTGGTTTTGGTGGGTATTCCATTAGCTATTTATTTATTAATGAGGTGAGTTAGATGGCAGAGGATGAAAAGTTACCACAAGTGATAATGGATCCTGCTGATTATGAGGCATTAAAAAAGAGATTGGATGAGTTGGAGCAAAAAATAGAAAACACAAATGCTGAACTCTTCCAATTAGCTGGAAAGAAAGTTGGAAGAGATATTGGAATATTGTATGGTTTAGTTATAGGGATAATACTCTCTTACATACTTCCAGCATTAATAAAAATCATTCAAATATTAAGCTTAAAAATAACAATTAAGTGAGGTGGAAGGTTATGTTTAAGTTTGACAGAGAGCAGATGGTCGTTGAAATTGCGGGGAGAAAAATTGGAGGTCAGCCAGGGGAGTATCCAACAGCTTTAGCAGGGACTATATTCTATGCAAGACACAAGATTGTTGAAGACGAGAGAAAAGGTATTTTTGACAAAGCGGCAGCAGAGGATTTAATTAACAAACAGGCAGAGATGGAAGATATAACTGGAAATCCAGCATTGGTTCAGGTCTTTGGAGGAACCCCAGAGGCGTTAGTTAATTATATTGACTTTGTTGCTGAGGTTTGGGACGGTCCAATGTTATTGGACTCTACATCAGGAGAAGCAAGAATGGCTGCTGCAAAGAGAGCAACAGAGGCAGGTTATGCTAAACAGTGTATTTACAACTCTATCAACGTTTCTATTGATGAGCAAGAATATCAAGTTTTAGTTGAAAGTGACTTAGAGGCATCTATAGTTTTATGTTTCGACCCAATGGATCCAACAGTTGAAGGAAAAATAAATGTCTTAACAAATGGTGGGAAAACAGCAGATAAGGGAATGTTAGAACTCGCTGAAAAAGCAGGTATTAAGTATCCTTTAATCGATACAGCAGTAACACCATTGGGTAATGGTGCAGGAGCTGCTGTTAGAGCGTCATTCGCTGTTAAGGCACTGTTTGGATACCCAGTAGGAAGTGGTATTCACAACATTCCATCAGCATGGGACTGGTTAAGAGAGTTTAGAAAACAGTTAAGAGAAGCTGGAGAAAAAGAAAAAGCAAAAGACATCCACCATGTTTGTGATATTGGGGCAAACTTAGTCCAAGTTATGGCATCAGGAGACTTTGTCCTTTATGGACCAATTGACAACGCATATATGACATTCCCAGCAGTAGCTATGGTTGATGCAATTATTGCAGAGGCAGCAAAAGAGTTAGGAATCGAACCAGTAGATAACCATCCATTCAAGAAATTATTATAAAAAATTTTTGAAATTTTTGATAGATAACTTTTTATTTTTTATTTTAGTTTGCATTTGACAGTTTTTTGGTGTCAAAATTCCCACAATTTGATTGGAGGTTCTATGTTAGTAATCATTTTTTGAGAAGTAGCTTTTACAATGAACTTAAATATATGTTATCTTATGATATACTTTTTTATAGAAAAATTGAAAAATTATTTATAATGCTTCTAACAAATTAAATTTTGGATAGTATAATATTTATGATATTATTGAATGTAGTAGGGATTATGGCTAAAATCTAATATAATAGTTTTTGTGGGGCAGTTATATTTTTGTAAATAGTGTTGGAATAATTTTTATTTTACTTGTGGGGGGATTGTAGAGAATAGATATATGTGTGGTTTAAATGACAAATGCGATGAAGATTATTGAAATGTTGAGGATTATTGACAACAGAGCGAAATTTATGGGTATTAAATTAACTATGATGAAAAATTTATTGGAAAAATACAAAGACAATAAGGAATTACTAAAAGAAGTTTTGAAATTAACAGAAGGAACACGACTTCATGAACTTATATTGGAAGCATATCCTCCTTTAGAAGAGTTAAAAAAAGAAATTATGGAAGAAGAATATGATATTAAACTAACTTCTGAAAGTGGGGAGGGGAAAGAGAAAAAAGAATTCTGTACTTTTGAGGGTCCAGTGTCTCTTATCACCTATATAAAAGAATATTTAAGGAAATATTATTTAGGAAATAATGTAAAAAGGATTTTTTATGATATTGGCAAAGATTACGCGATTAGATTGGGAATTAACACATATGACGATATGATTAAGTTTATGAAAAAAGATTTTGGGGAAGTGATTATTGAAAAATCTGAACCTTTAACGATTGTAGTTAAAGATAATAAGGAATGTAAAAACTGTAAGGCATCGGAGCCAGTATGCTATTTAACGGCGGGATTTATAGCTGGCTGTTTAGAAAATATGGCTAATAGGGCATACATTGTAGAAGTTACAGAAGAAAAATGTCAGGCTATTGGAGACCCGTATTGTGTATTTATTGCAAAAAAATCAATAAGATTGGACTGATTCTTTTTTATGTTTAATCTTCTTTCCACATAATTGCAAAGTCCTTTAAAGCTTTTTTTACCCTATCTATATTTCCTTCAATAATTACTTTATCTTTCTCGTCACTGTATTCAAATATAACTCCGTGCCACTCTCCTAAGTCACTTAATCTTTCAATCTGTATCTCTCTCTGCAACTTCACCCTTATTGCTTCTACTTTCCCTCTTTTTTTGACTTCCTTATTATAGTTACTTTTACTTATTGGGAATTTAGCGTTAATCTCTCCCCTAATGGCTTTTATCATCTTATTTAAGTATTTTTCAGATAACTCAGGGTCACATAAGCTAAATAATTGAGATTGGACATAATTTAGTTCTCTTTCAACATTTGTCAATATATTTATGGATGTATGAGGGTCTAAAATGTAATAAGAAAGGAGAGCATTAGCTAATCTAAGCTTTTCAAAAACAATTTCAGGAACTTTAACCCCCCTATTAACCAATTCAGCTGATAACTCAGCCAATACAACCCACTGCTTATCTAAGTTTCTTGCATCCTTCATTCCCTTAACCTCTCAATGTATCTTTTTAGAACTTGCTCACTATCATAATTAATTCTAACATTCATCTTCTTAAACTCTTCCTTCAACTCTTCTATATCTGTGTCTTTATCTATAAAAAATACTTGGTAGCTTGTTGTAGAATTTATATTAAAGATTGCTACTTTATCCTCATCATTTAACTCTCTCTTATCAATAGCAGCTCTAACTTTAACAAAGTTTTCCATTTCGCTATTTAATGCCTCTTTAACAGTTAATATTGATATTAGAGTAGCGACAAATTCCATTTTGTCGTTATCCATAATATCCCTCAAACTAATTATAAGTTACTCTTCCTCAAATTTAATTTCTTCTTCTGGTAATATATAGAATACATAATTTTCTCTCTTTGCTGGAACCTCTTTTAAAAACAACACAATCCCATTAACTGGAGTATTGACAAACCTTATATCTCCCTTCCTGCTCTGCAAAGCAGCTACTCTATGTCCTTCCAAAATTCTACAGCCAAAATCTACAATTGGATAAACTTTGTAACCTTCAGCAGGGATTTCTAATAATCTTGTTCCTTTTTTGATGTAAGTTAATTGCTTAACTCCTCCCACTTCATATTCGATAAGTATATCTCTTGTTACTTGTCCCATCAATACATAGTTATCAAAATCATCGTATATGACTTGATATAAAACCTTTCCATCTCCTTCATATTTTTCATCTTTGTCTAAAAATCTTATAACTTTCCCATCATTTTCAATAACTACTTTCCTATCTTCATGTTTTTCTGCATTTTCAACGTACAATCTTGGAATTCTCATATATATCACCCAATAAAAATTAATAAACTCTACTCATTATAAAATCAGCTAAATCTTCTAAGACTTTCCTCCTATCTTTATCAAATATTTTTAAATATTCTTTAGCTTCTTCTGTCTTTTGTTTCATGAGTTCTTTGGCATATTCAATTGATGGTTTCAATATCTCAATTGCCTCTTTAATCTCTTTATCTCCAATATCTTTATTTCCTAAAATTTCTAATAATCTTTTCTTTTTCTCTTCATCTAATGTTTTTAGGGCATGAATAACAATTATGGTTTTCTTTCCTTCCCTTATATCGCTCCCAACTGGCTTACCCAACTTTTTCTGGTCTCCAATTAAATCTAAGACATCATCCTGTATTTGGAAAGTTAGCCCAATTCTTTTTGCATACTCTTTTAATGCCTCCCTCTCCTCCTCATTACAATCAGCCATCACTGCCCCAATCTCTACAGAAGCCTCTAATAAAGCTCCTGTCTTTTTTCTAATCATCTCTAAGTATTCTTCCATTGTAGGGTAGTAGTTTTCAAATTCCATATCCATTGCCTGCCCTTCACAGACTTCAACACACGCTTTTGATAAAATTTTTAAAACTTCATGAGCCTTTTTATTATCTTTTATTCTTGAAACTGCCTCAAAAGCTTTAGCGTATAACAAATCTCCAGCTAAGATAGCCATTGGTTCTCCATAAACTACATGGACTGTTGGTTTTCCTCTCCTTTCATCGTCGTTGTCCATTATATCATCATGTATTAAGGTGTAGTTGTGAATTAACTCCACTGCTGCAGCTGCTGGTAAAACCTCTCTAATATTATCTTTCTTTAACATATAAGTTACAACAGTTAAATATGGTCTGATTCTCTTTCCACCTGCAAATAAAAGATGTTTTGATGCATTATATAATTTATCATTCTTATCTACATAAGTTTTTAATTCTTCATCTATTTTTTGTAAAATATTTTTATCAAAGAGCATAATTACACCCCCTCTTTTAAATAATTCTTTCAAAACTCAGACACTGCCCATTTCTTAATAAATGAACATCTTCTCCTAATCTATATCCCTCTTCTTCAGCTAATTTTGTGTATTCAGCAGTTAAATTAAAATCCCCATGTGAAGGGATTATATGCTCTGGATTTAACCATCTTAGCATATCCCTATGATCTTCTTTTGCAGCGTGCCCTGAAACATGAGCTCCTTTAAATATTCTAACCCCCAATAACTTTAATCTTGATTCTAACATGTATCTTTGAGCTGCGTTCATTGGATTCGGAATTGGGTCTGCTGAAAACACAACACAGTCATATTTTTCAAACTTGTATGGAGTTTTGTTGGTTGCCATTCTTGATAATACCGCCCCCTCTTCTCCTTGGTGTCCTGTAGCTATAATTAAATATTTCTCTTTGCCCTCTTTAACTATATTCTTTAAAGCCATCTCTATTGAACTTGGGTCTCCATAAATCCTTAAATCTTCTGGAAACTGAACCAAACCAATATCTTGAGCTATTCCACAGAATCTCATCATACTTCTTCCTAATAAAACAGGAGTTCTTCCCATTTTTTCTGCTATGTCTGTAATTGATTTTATTCTTGCAATATGGGAAGAAAATGTTGTCACAATAATGCCGTTTTTGTCATTATCGGCAGCCAATAAATCATTTTTCAATAAACCAGAGGCAATAATTTCTGGCGGTGTTTTACCTTCATGATTTATTCTTGTGGTTTCTGAGATAAAGCAGAGAACTCCATTCTTACCAACCTTCTTTATTGCCCTATAATCTGGTCTCTCACCAACTACTGGAAAGTTGTCAAATTTAAAATCATTTCCATAGACGATAGAACCATAAGGGGTATGTAAAACTGGTAAAACAGAGTCTGGAATACTGTGAGTTATTCTAATAAACTCTAATGTTATGTTTGGAGTTAAGTCAATAGATTCTCCAGCATTTAAAACAATTAGTGGATTTCTTACATCGAATTTCTTCTCACTCAGTATCTCTCTTTTAACTAACTCAATTGTATATGGAGTTCCAATGATTGGGGCATTATATCTATGGGCTAATTTTGGAACTGCCCCAATGTGGTCTAAATGCCCGTGAGATAAAACTATCGCCTTAACTTCTCCCTCAATATTTTTCATAACTGTATCGTTTGGAATTATACCTTTTTCAATTAACTCTAAGCTATGGAGCTTTGATATGTCAGTATCTTCGTGAATTAAGACTCTATCTAATCTTATCCCCATATCTAATATTATTATTTCCCCATCTACATTAACTGCTGTCATATTTCTACCAACTTCTTCATAACCACCAATGGCAATAATCTCCAATTTCACACTCTCACTTCCTCACTGTTTTTTAATTTTAATATTTGGATATCTCTGTTTAATCTAACTAAATATTCAAATTTATAGAGATACATCTAAGGTAATAAAATATTTTACTTTAACAGTAAATAACAAAGCACTTAACAATACCAACATTGTTATAATCTTTGAGAAATCCAATCTTTTAGAGTTCCTTTAACAATGTAAGGAGTTTTTTTAAGTTCGTCAATATTTTCAACTCCAACTAAGAACATTGCAATCTTTAACTCCTTTATATAACTCTCTAAAACTTTAACAACCTCTTCCCAGCCTTTTAGAGCGGCTTTTAATATTGGTAGGGATATGGAGCAACAATCACAGCCAATTGCTATACATTTGGCTATATCTAAACCACTTCTTATACCTCCAGAACCAATAACTATGCCGTTATAGATGCTTTTTACCTCAAATATTGATGCAGCAGTAGGGATTCCCCAGTTGGCAAATTTTTCAGCTAAATTTTTAAGCTCTTCATCCTTAACCCTATAAATCTCAACCTTTGCCCATGATGTGCCTCCGCTTCCTTGAACATCAATAGCATCAAAGCCAATATCTTTCAAAATTACTGCATCTTCCTTTGAAAAACCCTCTCCAACCTGTTTAGCAATGAAAGGGATATTTTTATAGTTTTTCTTGTAATTTGAGATGAGTTCTTTAAGTTTATAGATGTTTTTGAAGTTTAAATCACCTTCTGGCTGTATAATTTCTTGGAGAGGGTTGAAGTGTATAGCCATTGCATCGGCGTCTATCATCTCTACTGCCTTATCTATAACTTCCTCATCCCAATTATCAACAATGAAATTAACTGCCCCTAAGTTGCCTATAACTAAATTATTTGTATAATCTCTAACAATGCTATAAGTATCCACCAGATTATCATTAACAATAGCTGCCCTTTGAGAGCCAACTCCCATTCCTAAGCCGAGTTCTTCAACAGCTTTGGCAATATTTTTATTTATTTCTTTTGCCTTACTATGCCCTCCAGTCATTCCAGATACAATTATAGGGGCAGCGAGCTTTTTTCCAAATAGTTTTATCTCTGTTTCTATGTCATTAAAATTTATTCCACAGGTTCCTTTATGGATTAGTTCGATATCCTCTAATAGTGTTGTTTTTTCATATTCAACATCACAGTAACTACATAAAAATATATGCTCTAATTTCCTAACTTCTATCTCATTCCTATTATTAATCATAATTTCACCAAAGATATATAAACTTATTTGTTAGTGCTCAATGAAATTTGAAAATAGATATTAAGAATAATATTTAAAAAGGTTTATCCTAACTTATTGTAAACATTCAAAAAAGGAGATACAAAAGAACTAACTATCTTTAATGTTTTTTTAACATCCTTGATTATTTTTTAAAACCAACTAAAAAAAAGAATTTTATTCAATGCCCAATTTCTTTAAAACTGGGTCTACTGAAATTGCATGAACACTGACAGCTAAGTCTTCTGGTTTCATGCCAAATGCTAAACCTAACAACTGACTTAAGTGTAAGACTGGGAGGTTGTATTCTTCACCAAACTTCTCTTTTATCTCTACTTGTCCCCTATCAAACTGTAAGTGGCAGAATGGACAAACGTTGACGGTGCAATCTGCTCCTGCAGCAAGCATGTTTCTTATTTTCTCCTTTGTCATATCCAGTGCAGTTGGTAAGAATCTTGCTCTAACTCCTCCTCCAGCTCCACAGCACATTAAATAGTCTCTATACATAACTGGCTTAGCTCCTGTTGCTGCAACAATCTCCTCCAACAACTTTGGTCTTTCTGGGGAGTCTAATTTTTTAACTTCACTTGGCTTTAAGAAGTGGCATCCATAGTGGATAGCGACATTTAAAACATCTAATGGCTTAACAACCTTCTCCTTTATTTTATCTACTCCAATGTCTTTATAGATTAGCTCTGCAAAGTGTCTAACTTTAACAGTTCCTTTGTATTGCTTACCAATCTTATCTAACTTTTCATTTACAAAGTCCAAAGCCTCTTTATTCTCATGCAATATGTGTGCTGCCTCAAATAATGAACCATAACAACCATTACATACTGTTACAATATCTAATCCCATTTCTTCAGCTATACATAGGTTTCTTGCAGCCAATGTGAGCCATGTTTTTTGATCGAATGAACCAAAGACCCCTGGAGCAGGGCAGCATGATGCTCCAGGCATATACTCTAACTCAACCCCTAACTCTGCCATAACTATCTTTGTTGCCTTCTCAACCCCTGGATATCTGTGAGGCATGATACATCCTAAGAAAAACGCATATTTCATCCTATCACCATAAGTTTTATTATTTCCCTAATTTTTATTATTTAGTTTTAATTCCCAAATTTTAGGGATTTACTCCTTTAAGTCCATCTTTTCCCAGTCAAATCCAATTAATTTATCAAACTCCAATTCTTTAATTAATGTTCTAACTTCCTCTAAGTCTTTCTCACTAAATTGAGCTGTTGGTGATTTTGCTGGTAAGCCGAGTTTTCCTCTCAATTCAACAATTTGGTTATTTGCTGGAACAGCATGTCCAAATCTTAAGACATAAGATGCAGTTTTTCTGTGTGCTAAAGCCATATTTCCTTTCTTAGCAGCCATATTTCTTAAGGTTTTTATGATTTCTGTTATCTTTACGTCTCTTGGACATCTCTCATAGCAAGTATAGCAAGTGGTGCAATACCAAATATCATCGCTATCTAAAACATCATCTAAACCTAATAAAACCTTTCTTAAAACTTTTCTTGTTCTGTAAGCGGTTCTTCTTCCACTTGGACAGCTTCCAGTGCAAGTTCCACACTGATAGCAAGCTTTTATTGATTTTACAACATCCTCTCCTAAGACTAACTTTCCAGCCTCAATAACCTCATTTACAAAGTTTTTATTTACCTCATCCAACTTTATTACTGCCATAATATCACCTCACATTAAGGTTGGAGATGGCTATATAAATACCTACAAACCTCATGCATTGGTATTAGACAGTTGTATAATACCCTGCTATAAATAAAAATTTAGGATAAATTTAGACTAAAGGTATGAGACTTCCCAGTTAAAATTCCTTTGAATAAAATTAAAGGGGATTAGATGAGGATTACAATTTACAGCCCAGGAGTTTATACCTATGGCTCTATGCTTATTGGTGGGATTTTAAAACATAAGGGTTATAATGTTTATTTAGTTAGAAAGATTGATAAAACACTATTTTTAAAGTCAGATGTTGTTATTTTTAGCTTATATTCAACTTTGCATATATTGAACAAAAATATCAGAGAGGCTATAGACTTTATAAAAAAAGTTAGAAAAAATAAAACCAAAGTCTATATTGCTGGATGCATCTCAACATATCCAGAGATTATTTTAAATGAACTAAATGTAGATGGAGTTATAGTTGGAGAGGGAGAGATAACCACCCCAAGAATTATTGAGGGGGATAAAGAGGGCTTAGCCTATAGAGAAGGAGATGAGATAGTAGTAAATTACCCAAAGGAGAGGCCAGATTTAAATCATCCCCTCCCACTGATACCAAAGGACATTGGACAGCAGTCAATTAGAGGGGCTAACGTTTATATTGAAACCCACAGAGGTTGCTTAGGAAACTGCACATTCTGCCAAGTTCCAAAGTTTTTTGGTAAGACCATTAGAAGTAGGGAAGTTGAGGATGTTGTTGAGGAGGTTAAGGCATTTAAAAGAGCTGGAGCTAAGAGGATAGCAATTAGTGGTGGAACTGGGAGTTTATATGCCTTTAAAAAATCAGTAAATAGGGAGAAGTTTTTTGAACTTTTAGAGAAGGTATCTGAAGTTGTTGGTAAAAACAACTTATCAGTTCCAGATATGAGAGTTGATTATGTTGATGAGGATATATTGGAGGCTATAAAAAACTATACAATTGGATGGGTGTTTTATGGGATTGAGAGTGGAAGTGATAAAATTTTAAAAGATATGAAGAAAGGAACTAACAGAGAAAAAAACTTAGATGCAATAAAATTGGCAAAGGATTGTGGAGTTAAAGTAGCAGGAAGCTTTATAGTTGCATATCCAACAGAGACAGATATGGATTATCTGCTAACAAAAGATTTTATTGTAGATGCTGAGTTGGATGATGTCTTTGTCTCTATTGCTGAGCCTATACCAACAACGGAGTTGTGTGATTTAGTCTTATCTATGCCTAAAGAGGATAATCTGTTATATAAAGCTCATGAGGGAGAGTATAAACATCTTGGATTGAGTGAGGCTGAAGCAAGATGCTTTGATTTGTTAATCCATGCTGAGATGTGGAAATCTATGCCGAGACCTTTAACTCCTCAACTCTATAACCTATATTTAAATGAGGCAAGGATGCAAGGGAAAGATATAAGAGCCATAACGGATTTATTGTTTAGATATAAAGGTAAATTTTAAAGTGGGGCTGAAAGCCCCGCTCTGGGTATACCAATAGGGCAATAGCCCTATGGAAGGGTTATAACGGATTTATTGTTTAAGTATAAAGAGTTATTGCTAAAAAAATAATTTTGGTGGGAAAATGTGTATCTTCTGTAAGATAGTTAATGGGGAGATTCCAGCAAAGGTTGTTTATGAGGATGAGCATGTTTTGGCTTTCTTAGATATAAACCCAAGAAATAAAGGGCATACTTTAGTTATTCCAAAGAAGCATTATGAAAGATTTGATGAAATGCCAGATGATGAGCTTTGCAATTTTATAAAAGGAGTTAAAAAGACTGTTGAAGTGTTAAAAAAGCTTGGATTTGATGGTTATAACATAGTTAATAACAATGGCAGAGTAGCTGGGCAAGAGGTTAATCATGTCCATTTCCACATAATCCCAAGGTATGAGGGAGATGGAGAGGTTGTTAAATTTGGTGAGGTTAAAAAAGTTGATTTGGATGAAGTTTTAAGGGAGATTAAGGATTAATTTTTAAAGATTTGCTATTTTTTCGGCTATTTTTCCTATTATTGGGAATCTAAACTTTTCTCCAATGGATGCTTTGTAAGCTCCAAATATTAGGGATGCTAAGAATATTATAAATCCAAAACTTGTAATATAGACAAATAAATCAAAGTTTCCATTTTCTATAAGATATCTTAGGATATATTCCTGATTTGTTAGAAGTTCTATTGCAATAATGTAGAATATTAGTTGGATAAAAAATGCTTGGATTGAGTGGAATAAGATAAATTTGCTCCTACTAAAAATAATTATAAAAATTAATGGAGCAAATACCGGAAATACAAAAAATGAAAGATAAGATAAGGCAGCTAAAATATATTCTTTATTTAGATTTTCCATTTTTCACTGAATTATAGCTTTTAATAATATAGTAGGGAATGGAGTCCTATTTTATGTATTTATATATTGTGCAGGTATCCCAAGCATACCAATATGAGTCTCCAATTATATTAAAGACAACTTTTGATGAAATTTCTTTTTTTCCAGTGTTCACGTATGTTATCACAGGTTTACGAATTTCGGAATATCCATCTCCTAATATATCAAAAGCTGTCCAAAGTAATATAGTGCATGGGCCTTTAACAGTTCCTAACTTCAATGGTAACTTACGAGATTCTCCCGCAGATAACCTAATTACAGTTGGATTTTCACCTCCACAAGTATATTCTACTCCACTAGGCAATCTAACGTAATATCCAATAAACACCATAGTTAAAAGATTATATCTACCTTCTACAGATACTGTAAGGTATTCTGAGTCCCCTACGTGACCAATATAACTTGGTAAATCAAGTTCAATATTGGCTCTTGGAGTTACTGGGATTATGCTCCTAATCGATGACTTTTGGATTTCTGATAAGTTTGAATTTGATAGTAATATGATACGATGTGCGGCTATTTCGATAGGGTTTATATTTGTTGTTTTAACCTCTTTTAATTTATTATTTTCGTATACAAATACGATATATCCTTTCTTACTTTTTTTAACTTTAATAGTATATTTCTTTTTTAAGTTATATTTATCGTCAGATAAAATAACATTCATCATGGAAAAATCTTTTGAGATTGTCGATTTAATTTTTGTACTTCCAACTAAATTATTGATTTCAATTTTATTTTTATATATTTTAACCTTTTTATCTATTTTCTCCACTTCAACTGGTTTTTTACTTGCCTCTGACAAACTTGTTGATGTGGCAAAGGCACTTCCTACAACGCATAGTATAGCCAATAGGGCAAAAATTTTAAATATTCCCTTACACCATAGTTTCATAATGCCACCCTTTAGTGGTTCTACTGTCCTTATTGGCTCCGCCCTATAAAGGGCATCATCGCCAACTATTTTTAAATTTTTTAAAGAGTGTTTTAATACATCTTTTAACGCCCTTATCATTTTTCATAAATATAATAAGTAAAACTCCTATATATATATTATGATTTAAATTAAATAGTAAAATATAAATAGTAAATTTCCTTACCTATTAAAAACTTAATTACTATAAAAAAGTAAAGTAATTTAGTTTAAAAGTAATCAAATTTTACTTGACAATATATTCATTAACAATTTAAAATAAATTGTTCTATATTATTTCCCCCCTTAACCCAAATGTCTTGGCATCTGTAATTTTCACTTTTCTAAACTCTCCTATTTCTCCTCCCTCAAATTTAACAACTTTAAAGTTGTCAGTATAACCTTTACCCTCATCTAAAATTAAAACCCTCATTGTCTTTCCAACATATTTTTTATTGTTTAGATAGCTCAACTCTCTCCTCAATTTATCTAAGATTTCACTTCTTTGCTTTCTAATTTTTGTATCAACCTGCTTCATCTTTGCCGCTTCAGTTCCTTTTCTTTGGGAATATTTAGCTCCATGGATATAGTCTGGCTTCAATTCCTTCAAAACCTCTAAGGTATTTTGAAACTGCTCCTCTGTCTCTCCCGGAAATCCAACTATTATGTCTGTTGTAAAGCAGAGATTTTTAATTTTTCTTCTAAATTCATTTACAATGTCTTTAAATTCGTCTACTGTATAACCTCTTTTCATTCTCTTTAAAATCTCATCATCTCCACTCTGTAAAGGTAAATGCAGAAACTTTCCAACCTTGTCATCTTTATAAACCTCTATAAGCTCATCCAATATCAACTCAGCGTTCTTAGCATGCATCATTCCAACTCTCATTATAAACTCTCCTTCTATCTGAGTTAAATCATTCAATAGATTAGCTAAATTATCTCCAATATCAAATCCATAGCATGCAGTATCTTGGGCAGTTATTAATAAGCATTTAGCTCCTTTGTTTATCAATTCTTTGGCTTTATTTACAATCTTTTCTCTTGGATAAGATATTAAATTTCCCCTTGCTATCTTAACTATGCAATAACTGCAGTTTCCTATACACCCTTCACATATTGGTAATGGAGAGATTAAAGATGGTGTTAGATAATCCAACTTTTTGTAGAGTGTTTTATTAATATCCTCTTCAATATAAGGCATTCTGTAGTGTTTTTCAATGTAATCTTTTAATATCTCCCCAGCTCTATGAGCCTCTCTTGGATATATATGTAGAAATCCTTTAACTTTCTCTTTTAATGCCTTTGGTAAACATCCAGCAATAACAACCTCTTTTCCTAAATTTTTAAGTTCATTTATTCTGTAAATCATTCTATTTTCTGTTTCCAATCTAACAACGCAGGTATTTATTATTGCTATATTAGCCTCTTCTAAATCTTCAGTTATTTCAAATCCATGCTCTCTTAAAGAGTTTTTTATGATTTCAGTGTCGGCAGTGTTTAAAACACATCCATAACCTTCAACATAAACTTTCATGCTATCACCACAATATAAATTATATAATCATATATTTAAATTTTTATGTTATACTACTTATAATCATTACTAAAAAAGCAAAAAATAAAATTAAGGCATTAAGTTTATAAACCTATCCAATTAAATCAGAAAATAGTTTTATAATGTCTTTTGAGCTTAAAACACCAACAATTTTATCTTCACATGGTGATTTAACATATAGGTGATGTATGCCTTTTTCAGCCATAATCTCAATAGCCTTCTCTAATGGAGCTTCAGGACTTACAGTTACTGGATTAACTGTCATTATCTCCTCTGCAGTTTTATCCAATTCCTGATAGTGTTTTAATACATCTGTATCGGTTATAATCCCCCAAAATCTCTCTCCATCAGAAACTACAACAGAAGATATGTCATATTTTGCCATTGTTTTAATAACTTCACTTAATTTTGTATCTAAGGTTACTTCAACGACTCCCTTTTTCATTACATCTCTAACCAAATACTTTGATATCATATTTACACCCCCTAACAATTATAGTTATCTCTTTATGGGTTTTTATCTATTTTTATTATTTTATATTAGAACTTCCGCAGTTTATATATTAAATTTAGAATTTAGACATCCAAAGAATGCCCATTAGCAATAAAACATTTATTTTTTCGAAATCTTTATGTAACTGCCATTTTTACAAAATATAGGTTGTTCGAGAACCTTTTACTAAAAGCTTCTTTCAAAATGTTTTGAAAAACACTATAGTTATAAACCAAAATCTTTATATAGTCAAATATGACAATTGATGTATGATAATCTTCATATATTTCTTTAGCAATATCATCTATTACCTCCCAATTTATTCATATATTAACAATTATAAATTCATGCTTATGGTGATAATAATGGATGACTTAACTCAACTACCTGGTGTAGGTCCTACAACTGCAGAAAAGTTAAAAGAGGCTGGTTATACTGACTTTATGAAAATCGCAACTGCATCAATTGGTGAGCTAACAGAAATAGATGGAATTAGTGAGAAAGCTGCAGCTAAAATTATTGAGGCTGCAAGAGAACTATGTAATTTAGGATTTAAGAGTGGAACTGAAGTTCTATCACAAAGAAAGAATATGTGGAAGTTATCAACTGGAAGTAAAAACTTAGATGAAATATTAGGAGGAGGTTTAGAGAGCCAGTCAGTTACAGAGTTTGCTGGAATGTTTGGTTCTGGTAAAACCCAGATAGCTCATCAAGCATGCGTTAATCTCCAATGCCCAGATAGGATAATAGCTGATGACTCAATAAAAGATGAGATTTTAAATGAACCAAAGGCAGTCTATATTGACACAGAAGGGACATTCAGACCAGAAAGAATTATTCAGATGGCAGAAGCTTTAGGCTTGGATGGAAAGGAGGTTTTAAACAACATCTTTGTTGCAAGGGCTTACAACTCAGATATGCAGATGCTATATGCTGAAAATGTAGAGAATTTGATAAGAGAGGGGCATAATATAAAGCTGATTATAGTTGATTCATTAACATCAACATTCAGAACTGAATACATTGGTAGGGGTAAATTAGCAGAGAGACAGCAAAAGTTAGGTAGGCACATGGCTACCCTCAATAAATTAGCTGATTTATACAACTGTGTTGTTATAGTAACAAACCAAGTAGCAGCAAGACCGGATGCTTTATTTGGACCTTCAGAACAGGCAATTGGAGGGCACATAGTTGGGCACGCTGCAACTTTTAGGATATTCTTAAGAAAGGCAAAAGGAGATAAAAGAGTTGCCAAGCTTTATGACTCTCCTCATTTACCAGATGCTGAGGCAATGTTTAGAATAACTGAAAAGGGAATTCATGACTAACCCAAAATATAATATAAATTTTTTGATGAAAATTAACAATTAATGATTTTTAAATTTTAATTTAAAATTAAAAATAAAAAATAGGAATATTTTAATCCTTATTCTCCATCAATTCCATAACTTCTTCTAAGAACTTCCCATATCCTACTCTTTTCATAACAGCAGCTAATCTCTCTCTTTGTGGTTTTTTAGCATATTTGCTATAAACAACTAACACCTTATCAATGAAGTTTATAATTTCATCAACACTCATTAACTTCATTTTAATTCCTTCAACAACCTCCCTTCCTGTCTTTCCACCAACATAAACCATGTATCCCTCTTCTTTAACCTCTCTCGCCTCATTTGGACAGTTTTTAATACACTTACCGCAACCAACACATACGTTGTAGTTGGTGTAAGAGATTTCTCCCCTAACATCAATTGCCTCAACCTTACAAACCTCAGCACATCTTCCACAGCCATTACATTTTTCTTCATTGACAGCTGGGAATTTAACCCCTGCTATTCCAATATCATGCACTTGTGGCCTAACACATCCATTTGGACATCCGCTAATTGCAATCTTAAACTTATATGGAGCTGGCCTTTCTTTAAACTTATCTTCAATGATTTTGGCAAGTTCCGTTGTGTTTATTAAACCACTGCTACAGTTTCCAGCTCCAGGACATGCCAATGTTGCCCTAACTAACGGCCCCTCTGAACCTGTTATGAGTCCTTTTTCTCTCAACCTTAAAACAATGTCTTCCACATCAAATCCACTAATGCCATGAAGTTCATAACCAGCCCTATCAGTTATTTTTATCTTAGCATTGTATTTTTCTGCAATATCTAAGATTTCTTTTATTTCTTCAACAGTGTACCATCCTCCTGGTTTTGCCCTAATTCTTATGAAATAAGTTCCATCTGCCCTCTTCCCAATTCCCCCATAATCAGCAGTCCAGTAGAATGAGATATATTCGTTATTTTCTTTTCTTCTCTCAATTTCTTTTTTAAATCTCTTCAATTTCATCTGTCTTAACTTCTCAATTGCTTCAATATCAACTCCTTCTTTTAATTCAACAGCATTTTTAATCTCTTCCCCTTTTTCAGTTCTTATGATAACTGTTGAGTAACCATCTGGACTTCCAACACATCCTACTGAAACATCCGCAAGCTCAGCATCAAAGTCTCTACACATCTTACATCCTGGGCAGATTTCAAACTCTTTTAAGTCAATCTCTTTCTTCTCTCCATTTATATAAACGAGAAGTTTCCCTTTCTTAATATCAAACTTATCAACTTTTTCAATATCTATTCCATGCTTCGCTAAAACTTCCTTCATGTTGTCGTATCTAAATTTCTCAGTACAGAATAAACCAATTAAGTATTCAATTTTTGGTAATTTAGCTGGTTTTCCGTTCTTGCCAAGTTCTCCATCATGCTTTGCTAAGTATGGGAAGTACTGCAGTTTTCTTAACCCATTAATTTGGCATGGCAAACCAACAACTGCAACCTTCTCTAAACCCATTTCTCCAGCTTTTCTTAATGCATCTAATGTTGATATTGCATATTTTGATTTTGCAGCTTTTAATAAATCTTCTGCATTTTGGACAACTAATGAAACTGGTTTCCAGCATTCATCTCCAACAACAATTGCCCCGTCAATTTTTCCATTTTCTAATAAGTATTTTAGGAATGCAGTTACAACTCCCCCATCTTGCCCTTCAATATCACTTTTTCCATAGTAATATTCTTCTTTAAACTTCTCTCTTATTTTTATTTGATATTTTCCTGATGAAACTCTTGGACAAACATCATAACACATTCCATGACCTTTTCTTAAACATTCTTC
The DNA here is from genome assembly GCF_000025525.1 of Methanocaldococcus sp. FS406-22. Lineage (NCBI taxonomy): Archaea > Methanobacteriati > Methanobacteriota > Methanococci > Methanococcales > Methanocaldococcaceae > Methanocaldococcus > Methanocaldococcus sp. FS406-22. Next base: position 1,276,304 of record NC_013887.1, on the reverse strand, counting down.
TATTAATTTAGGTCTCTCATCAAAAGTTAATATACTATTAGGACATACTATTGTACAGGTCCCACATCTTGCACATATTCCGCTATCGACTATCTCATTTAACTTCCACTCGTACATTTTTTCACCTGAAATGTGTGATTGTATCACTCACACTTTAATGCTATTTAACCTAACTATATATAAAACTTACTAATGTGTGCATGAATTACGCACATATAAATTTCCCCCAAATGTGTATTTATATTTTTTGATAATATTGCTATAAAATAGATTACTAAAATTTATTTATCTAAATATATAAAGATAATTAAATTATTATATGTCCTCCTCCAACATCCCCTCTAACTCAAGATACTTTCTAATTATTTTATCAATCACTTCCTTATCTGTCTTCCAATACCCTCTTCTCTCTGCCTCTATAAGTCTTTCAAGAATTTCCTTAGTTGCATAGATGTTGTTTTCTCTCAATCTCTCAAAAATTTCTCCATTAAAAACCAGTCTTTCAGCAACTCTGTCCCAAATCCAATTTTCAACGGCATTAGTTGTTGCTGCCAATCCAAGGAGGTTTTCTATCCTTTCAGCAATCTTTTGGGCTCCATGGAAATCATGCTTTAACATCTCATTAATCCACTTTGGATTTAAGGTTCTTGTTATAGTCCCCCTTTCTATTGAATCTTTGATACTCTCAACCTTCACAACTTCCTTTGTAGTATCTGCTATGAGCATCTCTGGCTTCTTTCCTCTCAAAATCTCTACTGATTTTGATAAGCCTCCAAAGAACTCATAGTAGTGATCTAAGTCAGTTATCTCATAGTCATGGCAGTCCCTAACTTGTGAGACAAGCTCAACACTCTTCAATAAATTTTCAAAAACTCCTCTCGCCTCTTTTGAATAATACCCCTTTGTGTATGCATAGCACATTGATGATACATAAGCTTCAGCCAAATCTTTCTCATCATTCCAAGCACTGTCCTCAACAAGTTCTAAAACCCTTGTGTTGTATTCTGTTGCTGTTGGGCCGAAAATCCTTGCTTTAGCTAAATCTCCATAATTGGCCATATCTTTTACATGTTTTTTAACAAAATTCATATCATCTGGCTCATCTAATTCAGCAACCATTCTAAATGCCTTATCAAGCAAGTCCATAACATTTGGGAACATCTCTCTAAAGAAACCGCAGATTGTAACAACAACATCAATCCTTGGCCTTCCAAGTTCTTCAAGTGGGATTATCTCAAGCTCTTTCTCCCAAGGAGTTTTGTGAATAACTCTAACTCCAATATATTCCAAGATTTGGGCAATTGTCTCCCCATAGGTCTTTGCAGTTTCAAATCCCCAAAGAACCACACCAACGGACTCTGGATATTTGTTATGCCTTTTTAAATACTCCTCAATGGTTTTTTTGGCTATATACTTCCCTCTTTCAACTGCTGCCTCTGTTGGAATTTTTAATGGATCAAATGCATATATGTTCCTTCCAGTTGGCAATGCTTCTGGGTTTCTTATAACATCCCCTCCAACAGACGGCTCTATATATAATGAATTTAGCCCATTAATTAAATTTTCAAGCTCTAAGCTGTTATCTGCATATTTTTTAGCAACATCATAGGCATATTTTAATGTTTTTTCATATTCTGGGAATCTTTCTCCTTTTAAGAATTTTTTTACAATTTCTTTTGCTTCTTCATCAATTTCTTTAAGTTCTTTTGGACTTAGTTCTTCATATTTTAATCCCTTCTTTTCAGCAATTAGTCTATTTAGTGATTTTATTTCCCCTCTATCGTATCTTGCTATAATGGCTATAAATTCCTCTAAATCCTCTAAACTGTATTTCTCTCCAACTACATGCAAACCTTTTGGGATTATTGCCCTCTTGTATTCATAAATCTTTGCCTCTATTTCATCCAAATCATCTCCAAGATTCAACTTCTCTGCAAGCTCTAATGCCTTTTTCTTTGCTATCTCAGCCCTTGGCTTATCTTTTATTAATGCATCTCTATATTCATTTAAAAGCTCTTCAAGTTTTGCATATTCATCATAAAGCCCAGATGTTGTGTAAGGAGGAGAGTTATAGCTTATTAATGTCCCATACAGCCGTCTCTTTGCTATCGTTGCCTCTGAGGTATTGATAACATGATAAACATAGAGATGCGGCATAGTTCCAATTAAAATGTCTGGGAAGCATTTTGAACTCAATCCAACCTCTTTCCCCTTCATAAACTCTGCCAATCCATGAGTTCCGAGATGAATGATGCAATCAGCTTTAAAAACATGCTCAATCCACTTGTAAAATGCTATATATTGATGATGAGGAGGCTTAGTTGGGTCGTGTATTGCTGAATTTATATCCTCATTACCTAATGGAGGTCTTGAAGGTTGAACACCAATGAAGATGTTTCCTAAAACAACTCCCGGAATTAAAATGCCCTTATCATCAACCATTATGTTTCCTGGTGGTTCTCCCCAATACTTTATAACCTCTTCTTTGCACTCTTCTGGTAGTTCATTGAAATATTTTAAATATTCATCAACACTCATCCTTGGACATTCAATTTTCTCTGGTGGATAAAGTTTTGGATTGAATAGCTTTTTCTCTACAAATAAATCCTTTATGTTTTTGGTTTTTTCAACTCTATAGCCTTCTTCCTTTAACCTTTCAAGGATTCTTTCAACACTTGCAAACGTATCTATATATGCCGCACTTCCCAGATTTTCCTCCCCTGGAGGGTAGTTATAAATAATGATTGCTATTTTTTTATCTGCATTTGGTTTTCTCTTCAAATTTATCCATCTCTCAACCCTACTAACAAATTTATCAACCCTATCCATTATTGGAATAACATCACAACCTTCTACACCACAAACAGGAATTGGTTCAACTCCACCATCCATCTCTGGCATCTCAACGGTAGTTATTGTTTGAAGGATGTTTAATCCCCTCTCACTTCTCTCCCAGTCCTCTATCTCTTGCATTATCATCATTGCTGGGCAGAATAGCTTTGCCTTCATCTCCTTTAAAAGCTCAATTGTTGGTTCTGAATTTCCTCCTAACGGCCCTCCATTCAACCTAAACCACAACAAACTAATTATTGCATCTAAATCTCTGCCTTTAAAGTATTTTCTCATTGCCTTTAAATTTACAATCCCATCAGAATAGACTGGAATGATATTTGCATCTAATTTATCTATAATCTCTTTTAATGTTGGCTCACAAGACTCTAAATGCATCCCACCGTAAAAGATTATTCCAACAGTTGGTTTATTTGGGTCGATTTTGGGTTTATAATTATAGCCGTAATCTGGATGATATAAGCCAATTTCTGGGTATTCTATTGGGTCTTTAATTTTCTCTTTAACTTTAACTCCTTTTATTTTGCAAATAAATAGAAACATGTTTTTGTAATTCTCATAGCCCCCATTTGCCCAGTATCTTACAATTCTAATATAATTTCTTGCATCTTTAAAGACACCAAAAGGCAAAATCTTCCCAGCAGTTTCTATAATCTTCTGCATTCTATTTATCCATTTCTTTACGCTTTCTGGATTTCCTCCATAAGACATATTAGCTCCTTTCACTCTACTCATCCTAAAACTGCCAAGTTTTGCAATGGAAAATAAAGATGAACCTCCAACCAATGCAATAACATCCTTATCTTTATAATCAAGTTCAGTAAGTGCTAATGCATCTCCTCTAACATCAATTAAAACAATATCTGCCCAATCAATAAGTTCTTGAAGGTTGTATTTGTTCATCTCATGGGCAAATATTAATTTAACATCTGCATAATCTTTAACATTCTCAATTGCCCTTACAATGCTTCTATTTACAACAGTTGAAATGAGAAGGATTTTTATTTTTTTATCTACCATGTGTATCACTGCATTATTTTTTAATTGAGGTTATAGTTTAGAATATTTAGGATGTTTAGAATGTTTTGAACTATTATTAAAAATTTAGGTAATGTTAATAATATATAAAGTTTTTTGTAAAAAATAATAAATTAATCACTCAATTGTTGCCTTTTCAAAGGAATGCATACCAATTAATAAAGAGACAGCACACAAAACCACTAAGACAGCAAAATCCACAACTATGGAAAATTTTGAAGTCCCAATTAAAAAGTATCTCATCCCATCAACTGCATAGGTTAAAGGATTTATATATGAAAAGATTTTTATCCATGAAGGTAACGCATCTATTGGATAAAAAGCTCCACTCAAAAACATCAATGGAAGAGTTAGAGTGTTCATTATCAAACCAAACCCCTCTAAGCTTGACATTCTTAAGGCAAACGTTATACCAATTGATGAGAACGTCCAAGCTAATAAAATTCCAAGTATTAAAACTGGAATTATGGCAGAGACGTTTATTGAAGCAATGAACATGCAAATTGTTAATATAATCATCCCTCTTAACAGAGAAGTTACTGAATCCCCCAAAATCCTTCCAAATATTGCCTTACTCCTTGAGACTGGAGCAACTAAAATCTCTTTCAAAAATCCATAGTCTTTATCAACAATAACAGATACACCACTCATAAAACTTGTTGTAAATATTGTTATAGCAACTATACCTGGAACTAAGTATGTGAGGTAATCAACTCCTCCAAATATCTCCCTTGCTTGAGGGAAATTTAAAGCCCTACTCCAACCTAATCCAAAGAATGCAATCCAAATTATTGGATGCAGTATAGTTCCAACAACTCTTGACCTTGCCCTTAAAAATCTTAAAATCTGCCTATAAGCCATTGTTATAATCACATTCATGCAAAACCCCTCTTTTTTAAAATAACCTTTCTAAGGTCAAATCTGCCCCCTTCATCCCTAATGGATTTTCCAGTTAAATGGATAAAGACATCATTTAATGTTGGTTTCCTATAGCTAACCTCTAAAATCTCTAAGTTGTTTTTTAGAGCAATTTCAAAGATTTTTGGGATTGTTTCAGAGGCATTTTTAACCTTTAGCTCAAAAACTCCATCTACTATTTTGCAGTTACCAAATTGTGATAAAATGTTTTCTATCTTCTTATAATAACTGTTTTTAAATTTTAAATAAACTATATCATCTCCAACTATGGATTTTAGCTCATCAACAGTTCCAATGGCAATGATTTTTCCATTATCTATAATTGCTATCCTATCGGCTAAGTTCTCAGCCTCCTCCATATAATGGGTTGTTAAAAAAATGGTCATATCATGCTCTTTCTTCATCTCCTTAATATAATCCCAAATATGCACCCTTGTTTGAGGATCTAAACCAACGGTTGGCTCATCCAAGAACAGTATCTCTGGTTTATGAATCAAAGCCCTTGCAATCTCCAATCTCCTTATCATCCCTCCGCTGAAGTATTTAACTACCCTATTTCTATGCTCATAGAGTTCAACGAAATTCAGCATATCTTCTATCCTTCTTTTTAGCTCTTCTCCTTTATAGCCATAAATCCTCCCATGGATATAGAGGTTTTCATAGGCAGTTAACTCCCTATCCAATGTCATGTCTTGAAACACTATCCCAATCCTTTTTCTAACCTCATTTGGATTTTTAATTGCGTCATAGCCGGCAACCCTTATTGTCCCAGATGTTGGCCTTAACAAGGTTGTAATCATATTTATTGTTGTAGTCTTCCCAGCTCCATTAGGTCCTAAAAAGGCAAAAACTTCTCCTTTTTTAACTTTAAAGCTAATTTCTCTTACAGCATAAAAATCACCAAATTTTTTTGTTAAATTTTCAACTTCAATAACATACTCCATCTAATCTCCCCCAAAGATAATTAGGTTAATTTTTCTTGATGTTTCTTTTAAAATCTTTTTAAGCTCCTCTTTTTGCTTATCATTAAGGTTTTGAAAGTTTTTTATAACCAATTTAATTGATTCCTTCAATTCCTTTCCTCCAAGCTCATGAAAGCCCCTAACTGCCTCAATATGGGAGAATATCTTTTTCAATTTTTCCTCATTTTCTTTTAAATATTCTCTTCCCTTATCAGTTATTCTATAGAGTTTTTTGTCTCCGTCTTCTGCTTTTACTACCTCGATATATCCACTTCTCCTTAAACTCTGCAGTGTTGGATAAATAACTCCAGAACTTGGTTTATAATAGACAAATATTCCTTTTAACTTCTGCATCAATGCATAGCCATGCAGTTCTTCTTTATCTAAGAGATATAGAATGAGAAGCTTTAAAGAACCTCTTATATGCTCATGTTTCACACTTTCACCAAAGTTTTTTATACTATATCTTTAGACATATCTATATACATGGTATATATAGGTGATGGTTGTGGATTATATAGCTCCATTAGTGGAGAGTATAAAAATCTCTGCCTATTACACAATAAAAATATCCATTATTGTTTTAACAACGGTATTTATTGTTAATTATATCATGAACACTGGTGTTATGAAGAAGTTGAGCAACTTACTATCTCCAATTTTGAGGAGGTTGAGAATAAACCCTCTTTCAATATCATCTACCTTAGCCTGCTTTTTCAGCCCAACTGTTGGTTACTCTATCTTGGCAGAGGGATTAAAGGAGAATAAGATAAATGAGAAGGAGATTATAGGAACTTCTTTAGCAAATTCATTCCCTTCAGTTTTATCACATACATTTACGTTCTTTATTCCAGTTGTTGTTCCTATATTAGGTTGGACGGGAGTTTTATATGTCTTAATAAGGTTAGGAGTTGCTTTAGCAAAGACAATAATTGGATTTACTTACCTATCAATCATATCAAAAGATTACTCCTTTGAAATGCCAGATATAAATAAATTGAACAAAAAAGAAAATGCAAAGAAATCTTTTAAAAGCACACTTAGGTTTGCCAAAAGGTTGATTCCAATACTGTTCCTTATGATGACATTGGTTATCTATCTGTCTAAAGTTGGATTCTTTGATTATGTTGAGAGATTCGTTAAGCCAATAACCAATCTGTTAAATTTAAATCCCAATGTTGGCATCTTAGCACTGACAGAGATTATGAATGTGCAGGCAGCGATAGTTATGGCTGGTGGGTTTTTAAATGAAGGTATTTTGAGTTCAAAAGAGGTTTTAATTGGATTAATTATTGGGAATGTTTTAACGTTCTCAACAAGATATGTTAAGCACTCTCTCCCTTTGCATATCTCCCTATTTGGAGCTAAATTGGGGACTAAAATAGTTATGATTAACGCAGTTATCACTTTGTTGTTGGATATTATCATAATAGCCGGGCTTTTATTAGCTTAGAGTTTATTTAAAAATAAAAAAGATTTAATTAAAGTTTATTTGATTTTATAGAAGTATTTTAAATCATCGTCTCCTCCAAACAACTCTGGGTGAAGCATCTTTGCAAAGTCCATCATATAGCCAGCAGGGTCTCTCGCCTCCCATACATAATAGTCAGGATGGGATACGTAGAATCTTCCTGTTTTGAATGCCTTAAATTTGGCAAACTCTGGGTTTATTTTTAATAAATCCTCTTTTGTCTTAACATCTCCATAGAACCATATCAGTATTGCAACATCTGCGTTTATTGCCCTTTCATAGAATGTTTCTTTATCTATGCGTTGATATGTCCCATTGTAATCAGCAAAGATATTTTTACCTTTAAATTCAGAAATCATTTTGCTGTAATAGTGGTCATTTCCATAAATTCCGGGCATATTTAGAGTTTTTGACCAGCCAAAAATAACAACTGTTGGCTCAGTTGTTGTATTTTGAACTTTTTTTAGGATGCCTTCTCTTACTTTGACTACATTTTTAAACCATTCATTAGCCTTTCTGTAAGCGTCACTTCCCCAGAATGCAGCGGCAAATTTTATCCACTCTATCCTTCCCATGTATGTTGGTTCTTTGTAGGTATAGAATCTTGAAACGGTTATACCCAACTCTTTTAGTTTTTCTTCAACTTTGTCTTCACTACTCCAGTCACTTAAGAAGACTATATCCGGTGTTAAGTTTGCTATTAATTCATAATTTACCCCTCTACCAGGACTTCCTATATTTACTACCTTTCCTTCTTCAAATAATTCTTTAAGTTTTGGTGAGTCCTCTATAGCATATTTTGGAGCTCCAACTATAGTTTCATGATAAGCGTTCAATATATCTGCTGTTGATATAATTGGACAGTAGAAATCTGTAACGATTCTTTTTACAGGAACTTTTATTACTTTTGCATCTGGAATGTTAGGAGCTTTAGCATTTCCTTCAACCAAAACAAACTTGTTACCTACAGAATCGACAACCACACAATAGCCGTCATCCCAATGAGGATAGAGTTTAAATGTTTCTGCATATCTAACTACATTGATACCTAGTTTTACCTGAGTTTCAGCTTTTTGTGGTTCAGATTGAGTAGTTTGCTGAGGTTGAGTTGTAGTTTTACTTTCCTCAACACATCCTGCAAATGCAACTATAACTCCAATCATCAAAATTGACAGTAGGAAGAATTTCCTCACAATATCACCTAATACATATTTTATTAAAAAAATTTAATAACATTTAGGACTATAAGGATTGTCTAATATAAATTTTACTATCATTTTGAGGACTATTAAGCATATCGTAAAGTATAAATTCAGAAAAACCTTATTTTATTTAAAAATCCTTTGAGTGATAGTAATGTTGAAAGCAGAAAATCTATCTGTTGGTTATGGAAATTATATCGTGGTTGAGGGCATAAATTTGGATATAAACGAAGGGGAGATTTTGTGTATTATAGGTCCGAATGGAGCAGGGAAATCAACGCTCTTAAAAACGATAGCGACCTATTTAAAACCAAAGAAAGGAGTAGTTTATTTAAATGGAAAAAAAATTCATGATTTAAAGCCAAAAGACTTAGCAAAGGAGATGGCTGTTGTTTTAACAGAGAGGGTTAATCCGGGAAATATGACAGGTTTTGATGTTGTAGCAATTGGAAGGCATCCATATACTGATTTATTTGGTAGATTGACTGAAAAAGATAAAGAAATTATAATCGAATCGGCAAGGGCAGTTAATGCAGAATATTTATTGGAGAAGAATTTTTTTGAAATGAGTGATGGGGAGAGGCAGAAGATAATGATAGCAAGGGCTTTAGCTCAAGAGCCAAAGGTTTTAATCTTGGATGAGCCAACATCATTCTTAGATGCCAAGCATAAAATTGAATTAACTTTATTGCTGAGAAAGTTAGCAGATGAAAAAAATTTGGCCATCGTTGTTACCTTACATGATATTGAACTTGCTTTAAGAATTGCTGACAAGATGGCTCTAATAAAGAATCACAAGGTTATAGCCTACGGATATCCTGAGAATGTTATGAAAAGGGAGATAGTTAATGATCTATACGACTTAAAAAATGCCAATTATAGTAGGGTGATTGGTTACTTTGAATTAAAGAGCAATCCAATAAAAAATAAAAAAGTATTTGTTATATGTGGAGGAGGAACAGGAGCAAATGTTTTGAGATATTTGGTTAAAAATAGGTATGAGGTTGTTGTTGGTATTTTGCATAAAAATGATGCCGACTACTTTATAGCAGAGGCGATGGGAGTTAGGATAATTGAGGAGGAGGCATATAAAAAGATATCAAAAGAAAAATTTGAAGAGGCACTGAGAGAATTAAAAAATTCAGATGTTGTTGTTTATACGAATTTTCCAATTGGTGAGATGAATGAATTAAATTTAAACCTTATTGAAGAGGCAAAAAAATTAAAAAAGAGAATGATTTTTTACAAAGATGATATTTCAGTTTTAAAGGAAATTTAAGTGGATTTCTGTAGTGATAAATATATTTCAAATCATATAAAGTGCATAAGCTCTGTTACTGACCTCCTCTCTGCCTAAAGGGCGGAGGTTCCCCTAGGGAACACCCTCCCGTCCCCGTCGCCGAGGAGTCATCGGGCAGGTTATGTTCATCAGGCCAGGTCAGGTGGCCTTCGAAAAGTTTGTATGCTACTTCTTATTCATGAACTTTTCGGTCGTTAGGATATAATGGCATGAGAAATCTTCATTTGCCCGAACTTCGGTTTAGAAATTGATATGGACTTGAACACTTGCGATAAATATTTGTCTCCGTGCTAAAGCACCGGAGCTTGTTAATAATTAATGGTCAATCTTTATTTTCTTTTCTCCTTTATAGACTAAATATACAACCAATAAACCTCCTAATATATCTAAAACTGCTCCAATAGGAAGAGGAGAGGCAGGTCTATTTATTCCATAGATGTAGTGGATTGGAAGATAGTATTTCAATGAAAGGATATGACATGAAACCATTAAAATAACGCCTAAAAGCATTGTTGCTGGCATTAAATATCTATGGTCAGAGGTTTTTATTAAGGGTCGTGCTAAATATGGGGCAATTATCCCAATAAATGCAATTAAACCTACGTAAGGAATTATAGCTCCAGTTATAAATGATGCAAAGAATAAAATTAAAATTCTCGTCTTTTTTATATCTAACCCAAAACTTTTCGCATACTGCTCTCCAAACAATAGAGCGTTTAAAGATTTTATTAAAAACATAACTCCAATAATAAATATGATTGAGCAGATTGTCATTGGCATAATGTCTCCCAAAGTTATCTTAGATAAAGAACCAATTGTAAATCCCCAATACTCTTGAATCTTCAACTCTTCAGCATTTGCGATGAGATATGCCCTCAAACCCATAAAGAAATAGCTTAGCAATAAAGCAACAATTATGACTCCATTCGCTTCTCTAACTCTCAAGGCAATGATAATTAGCAAAATCATTGAAAAAATTCCTCCACACCAACCAGCAACTAAAATGCTATTTTCTCCAAAAATCTCAAACAGATGTGAGAGAGAATCTATAAATATAACCAATGCAACAACCATCAAAACTCCAGACGATATTCCAGTTGTGTATGGAGATGCTAATAAGTTCCTAAATAACGTTTGAAGCATTAAACCTGCTGCAGATATAGTTAATCCAATAAGAACCGCTCCAATTATTGGAGGCAGTCTAATATCTCTCAACAACATATCTTTAAACTCATTTCCAGTAGTTCCCTTCAATAAAAAATTACTCACATCCTCCAATGTTATTGATTTTGCATTTCCACCAATGTATAATGCAGTAAAAGGCAATATTAATGAGAGGATGAATAAAATTAATAAAATCCCTATTCTGTTCATTTAAATCCCCATTTTTCTTATTTTTAGATATATTATAATTGCTATTGGAGCTCCTATTATTGATAATGGACAAAGCAGAGGGAGAACGTTGGTTGAGGGTATCAAAACCCCTGGTCTTGTTAAGATATCTGCAATAACTAAAAACACAGCCCCCAAAAGCATGGTTACTGGAATTACATAAATATGCTTGGAAGTTCCACAAATCATTCGTGCAACTATTGGGCACGTTATTCCAACAAACGCTATCGGCCCTGTAAATGCTACAACTGTCGCAGTTAAAACGCATGAGAGAATAATAAGCCATGTTCTTAATGATTTGATATCAACTCCCACACTGATTGCATACTTTTCTCCTAACAAATTTGCGTCCAATTTTTTTGAAAGGAAAATGTAAGTTAAAATTGAAAGCGGGATTATAATTAGGGCCATTATAGTAATCATGTCCCATGTTAGATTATTTACTGAACCCATTTCCCACATCAAAAAGCCAGAGAGATTACTGTTTTCTTCACCAATGTAATCTCCCAAGTAAATAATAATGGTAGAAAATCCAGAAGCAATTGCTCCAATCATTAAACCGCAAATTAATAATGTTGATACTTGCTTAACAACCCTTGCAATATTTATTACAACAAACATTGTCACAAATGCTCCAATATAAGCTGAGATTATAAATCCATAAATGTTGTGTGGGATTCCCAATTTGAAGAGCATGTAGGTGAAGATGTATAAAACAACCCCTAACGATGCTCCACTTGCAACCCCCATTAAGTAGGGGTCTGCCAGTGGATTTCTAAAATAGCCTTGCATTAAAATCCCAGCTAATGCTATGGCAATTCCAGCAACAATTGCTCCAATAGTTCTCGGCAATCTCAACTTGAAGATGATTTTATCCTTTATTTTATTTCCAGTAGTGCCTTTTAGTAGATAATCAGTCAATTCTTTATTTTTTATGGGAATAGTTCCCAGAGTAATGCTGTAAATTGAAGAAATCATTAACAAAATACTTAGAATTATTGATAAGGCTAAAAATCTTTTAAGTTTCAATAGTATCACCTTAACTTGGATTTACTCATTTTATGTGGCTGCAATGATTCATAAATATTTTGTTTTAATCATAATTTTTGATAATAAGTTTAACAAAAATATAAAAGTAGTATCTTGAGAGATATCCAAACTATGCAAATATTCGCAATGAACAGCCCCTTATTCACACCTGTTGCGTTCTTAACAGTTACAATAACTTATATATACTCCTTCTAAAATTAAAAATTAAACATTACCGAAAATTTTATAAAATTTCCTTTAATTAGCTAAGTGGTGATATCATGAGAAAGTTTTTGGTTGCTGGAATATTCTCTATAATGCTAGTTGCAGTTATGATAGCTGGATGTGTAAATGAGCAGAAAGTTGAAGAGGTTAATAAAACCGTCATATCCCATATTTCCGCAACTACAACTACTACCTTAGATGTTGCCAAATATGCCAAGAGAATGAATTTAACATATTACGATGAAAATGGTAATCCTGTGAATCCCTACACCAATGGAGACAAGTGGAAATATAAGGTCTTTGTTGATGCAACAGGGCAGAAGTTTTTATTAAAGAATAAAGATGACCCAGTCCCAAGTTGGGCAAAAAAGAAACTGGGGGATGACTTTAAAGTTATAAATGTGCCTTTAACGAAGGTTATTGTCATGAGCTCTACCCAAATCGCATTAATGGAGCCGTTAAATGATGATGGTTCAGTTATTGGTTCTGTAAAGGGGATTATGTGGGGTGGTCAATACAAATGGTACTTTAGAAATATAGAAGAGGGTCTTAAAAATGGTTCAATAATTGATGTTGGTTCCCCTTCAAACCCAAACTGGGACAAAATTATTGAAATCAATCCACAGGTTATATTTGTTTATCCAGGTTACGATGGGGATAAAATTATAGCAAAATGTAAGGAGTTAGGAATAACGTATGTTGCTGACGCAGAGTATTTAGAAAACGACCCGCTTGGTAGATGTGAATGGGTTAAGATGTTTGCCGCCTTTTACAATAAGGAGCCTGAAGCAAAGAAATACTTTAATAAAGTTGAAAGTAACTGTTTAGCAGTTATAAATAAAACCAAAGATTACCCAAAAGTTTCAGTTGTATGGGGTTACAACTCCCAATGGGGATGTTATGTTCCAGGAAAAGATTCCTACGTTGCTAAAGAAATAATGTTTTACTGTAATGGAGATTATCTCTTTAAAGATCTCAACGGAACAGGTAGTGTAAAAATAGATTATGAAACATTCGCTGAGAGAGCAAAAGATGCTGATGTCTGGATTATTCCATCATCAACAACATGGTTATCAACATTTAAAAAAGACAATCCAGGATATGAGACATTTAAAGCAGTGAAAAATGGAAGAGTATTTTGTACAAGTGATGATTACTGGCAGTTAGGATTAATGAAAACTGATGAGGTTATAATGGACTTAGCAACTATATTACACCCAGAAGCATTCAAAGGAAGAAAAACACACTTTTTCCTAAAATACAACATAGAGAATAACACTGCAACTCCATTTATTGCTAAATAACCAAAGTACTTGTTCTATTATTTTTTGTGCTATTTTTTGCAGTATTATAAACAAGAACAGGAGAAAAATATTTAAAGTGTTATTATTGGATGTTGATGATGTGTTCAGACCTCACTTTAAATTTTATGTCAAAGTGTTTTTTATGATTATAATTCTGAGCAGAATACATAATTTAAACTCCAAATTCATGTAATAAGATTTAATTGACTGTATAAGGAATAAAATCTAAAAAATTTAAATAGACTATAGAAAGTTCATTTAACTGAAAAGATTATTAACATTATTGTAGGACGTAATATTAAATAATAAAAATTTGGTGGAATTATGAGGAAATTTTGTGTCTATGGAAAGGGAGGAATTGGAAAATCCACTACGGTGAGTAATATAGCAGCAGCTTTGGCAGAGGATGGAAAGAAGGTTTTGGTTGTTGGCTGTGACCCAAAGGCAGATACAACAAGAAACTTAGTAGGGAGGAAGATTCCAACTGTCTTAGATGTCTTTAGAAAAAAAGGGCCGGACAATATGGAATTGGAAGATATTGTTTTTGAAGGCTTTGGTGGAGTTTATTGTGTTGAATCTGGAGGGCCTGAACCTGGAATAGGATGTGCTGGGAGGGGAGTTATAACGGCAGTTGATATGCTAAATAGATTAGGGGTTTTTGAAGAACTAAAGCCAGATGTGGTTATCTATGATATTCTGGGAGATGTTGTTTGTGGTGGCTTTGCAATGCCTTTACAAAAGCACTTGGCTGATGATGTTTATATTGTAACCACTTGCGACCCAATGGCAATCTATGCGGGAAACAATATATGCAAGGGGATAAAGAGGTTTGCAAGCAGAGGAAAGATTGCACTGGGAGGAATAATTTACAATGGAAGGAGTGTTATAGATGCCCCAGAGATTGTTGAAGAATTTGCCAAAAAAATTGGAACTCAAGTTATTGGAAAAATCCCAATGAGTAATTTAATAACAAAGGCAGAGATTTACAAAAAGACAGTTATTGAATATGCCCCAGACAGTGAGATAGCAAATATATTTAGAGAGATTGCAAGGGCAATATATGAAAATGAAAGTAGAGTTGTCCCAAATCCGTTATCAGAGGAGGAGTTGGATGAAATTACTGAAAAGATTGATGTACTGTTAAAGGAGAGTGTTAAAGAATAATTTGTGATAGTATGGATATACTTCAATATTTATTTAAAATAATAGCTTTATCATCCATTGGGATTATAGTTGCAAGTATTATTGAGGAAACTAATTTAATAAGCAAAATTAAAAGGATAACTAAGCCAATCTGCTTAATATCTAATCTTCCAGAAGAGTGTGTTTTATCTTTATTAGGTAACTTTATAAATCCAACTGTCGGAAAGTCAATGTTAGCTGGGTTTTATAAAGAAAATAAAATCAATGAAAAGGAGGTTATAGTAACTACAATAATCAGCCCTCTACCTACAATCTTAGGAGAGAGCATTTTCAGGGTTCAACTGCCGTTAGCTGTTGTTATCTTGGGCTACAAGTTGGGGCTTATCTATGTCTCTCTCAACGTTATCTCTGGGTTTTTGCAGGCTTTAATAGGGATTTTGTATGCAAACATATTCTTTAAAAGAAGACAGATAGAGATAAACAATGATAACAATGAAAAACTAGTATTTAATAGGGAGGTTATAATTAAAGGCTTTAAAAAATCTTTAAAAATTTTAAAAAAGGTTATTCCAATGATTGTTATCTTTACTATATTAATAAACTACCTAATAAAACTTGGTTTAATGGATGTTGTTAGAGGGATATTTAGCCCAGTATTTAGGATTCTTGATTTGCCAGGTGAGGCAATAGCTGTTTTAATTGCGAACCTTGCTCACTTCTCTGCTGGATATGCCACAGTTGATATTTTAATAAAAAATGGCATTTTAAACGAGAAGCAAGCTCTAATAGTTTTATTAATTGCCAATATCATTGGAGTTACAATGATTTATTTAAAACACTCCATTGGAACTTACATAGCTTTATTTGGGAGATTTGGATTAAAGTTGGCAATGATAAATTATGCTGTGAGTGTTATGGTTAAGATACTGCTGATTTTATTGCTTATTTTGGTGCTTTAGATAAATTAGTCTCTCTCAAATATAAACTTAAATACTCCTTTCTGAACGTGCAATCTATTCTCTGCCTCATCATAGACAACTGAATGCTCTCCATCAATAACATCATCAGTTATCTCATACCCTCTATTTGCTGGGAGACAGTGCATAACTATGACATCATCTTTAGCATATTCTAAGAGTTTATTATTGATTTGGAATGGTGGGAAGATTTTTAAAACCTCTTCTTTGCTTTTATCATCTCCCATACTAATCCATACGTCAGTATATAATATATCAGCATCTTCAGCAGCCTCTATTGGGTTGTTTGTTAATGTTAATGAGCCTTCTCCATAGCTGTCAATAATCTCCTTAGCTTTTAATACAACTTTAGCATTCGGCTCATAACCTCTTGGTGTTGCTACATAAATATCCATTCCTACTAATGCAGAACCTAAGATTAAGGAGTTGCAGACGTTGTTTCCATCTCCTAAGTATGCTATCTTTAATCCTTTAAATTTGCCTTTATACTCTTTTATAGTCATCAAATCAGCCAATATTTGGCAAGGATGAGCTAAATCACTCAATGCATTTATAACTGGAACTGATGAGTATTTAGCCATCTCCTCTAAATCTCTATGCTTATAAACCCTTGCCACTATTGCATCTACATATCTACTCATAACCCTTGCAGTGTCTTTTGTAGATTCTTTCTTTCCTAAGTGTATTTCATTCTGATTCATTATTAGTGGATGCCCTCCTAACTCATAAACTGCAATATCAAAACTCATCCTTGTCCTTGTTGAGGGTTTCTCAAACAGAATTGCTACACTCTTCCCCTCTAAGATTTTTTCATGTTTTCTTCTGTTTTTTTTGAAGTACATACCATATTCAATAATTTTTAATACATCCTCTCTACTTAATACATCCAAATCTAAGAGATGCATGTTACCACCTATAAATTGGCATGATTAATATAATCTATTCTGCCAGCTAAATTTTAAATAAGTTGTTATTTTAATTTAAACTTAGTTATAAACATTTTGGTGATAAAATGCACTATTTCTCTGAAAAGCCAACAACCAAATCAGATATAAAAATTGTTGAAGACATTTTAAGAGGGAAGAGATTGAAATTTAAAACAGATGCTGGAGTTTTCTCTTATGGAAAGGTTGATAAGGGAACAAAAATTTTAGTTGAGAATGTTATAGTTGATAAAGATGATGACATCTTAGATTTGGGTTGTGGTTATGGGGTTATTGGAATAGCTTTAGCTGATGAGGTTAAATCCGTTACAATGGCTGATATAAACAGAAGAGCTATAAAGTTAGCTAAGGAGAATATAAAGCTGAATAACTTGGAGGGTTATGACATTAGAGTAATTCATAGTGATTTGTATGAAAATGTTAGAGATAGAGAGTATGATAAGATTATAACAAACCCACCAATAAGAGCTGGAAAGGAGGTTTTGCATAAAATTATCAAAGAAGGGAAGGAGATTTTAAAAGAAGGGGGAGAGATTTGGGTAGTTATTCAAACAAAGCAAGGGGCTAAGTCATTAGCAAAGTTTATGGAAGAAGTTTTTGGGAACGTTGAGACGGTTACAATAAAAGGAGGTTATAGGGTTTTAAAGAGTAAAAAATTATAAGATTTGGTGATTCTATGCCATTATGCCTAAAAATAGATAAAAAACATGGAGAAAAAACAAGAAGAATACTGATAGAAAACAACCTATTAAACAAAGATTATAAAATAATATCTGAAGGAAACTACCTATATCTACCAATAAAACATATTGATGAGGAGATTTTAAAGAGCATCTTAGATATTGAGTTTGAGTTAGTTGAAAAAGACCTTGAAGAGAAAAAAATCATTAAAAAACCAAGTTTTAGAGAAATAATATCAAAAAAATATAGAAAGGAAGTTGATGAGGGATTAATATCTCTCTCCTATGATGTTATTGGTGATTTGGTAATACTGCAAATTTCAGATGAGATTGATGAAAAAACAAGAAAGGAGATTGGAGAACTTGCCTATAAATTAATTCCATGCAAGGGAGTTTTTAGGAGGAAGAGTGAAGTTAAAGGAGAGTTTAGAGTTAGGGAGTTGGAGCATTTAGCTGGGGAGAATAGAACTTTAACAATCCACAAAGAAAACGGCTATAGGCTTTATGTTGATATTGCAAAGGTCTATTTCTCACCAAGATTAAGTGGAGAGAGAGCAAGGATCATGAAAAAGGTCTCTTTGGATGACGTGGTTGTTGATATGTTTGCCGGTGTTGGGCCTTTCTCAATAGCTTGCAAAAATGCCAAAAAAATCTATGCCATAGATATAAACCCTCATGCCATAGAGCTTTTAAAGAAAAACATAAAGTTAAATAAGTTGGAACATAAGATAATACCTATATTGAGTGATGTAAGAGAAGTTGACGTTAAGGGGAATAGGGTTATAATGAATCTACCAAAATATGCCCATGAATTTGTTGATAAGGCATTAGATATTGTAGAGGAAGGAGGAGTTATACACTATTACACGATTGGAAAAGATTTTAATGATGCAATAAAATTATTTGAAAAAAAGTGTGATTGTGAAGTTTTAGAAAAAAGAATAGTAAAGAGCTATGCACCAAGAGAATATATATTAGCTTTGGACTTTAAAATTAATAAAAAATAACAATTGGGATAATCTATGTTAAGTTGGGTAGAGAAGTATAGACCAAAATCTTTAAAAGAAGTTGCTGGGCATGATAAAGTTAAAGAAAAGCTAAAAACATGGATTGAGAGTTATTTAAAAGGGGAGCATCCAAAACCAATTTTATTGGTGGGGCCTCCAGGTTGTGGAAAGACAACGTTAGCTTATGCATTAGCAAACGATTACGGATTTGAAGTTATTGAACTAAATGCGAGTGATAAAAGAAGTGCTTCAGTCATAAAAAAGGTTGTAGGACACGCTGCTACTTCATCATCTATCTTTGGAAAAAAATTTTTAATTATACTGGATGAGGTTGACGGAATCTCTGGAAAGGAGGATGCCGGAGGGGTTTCTGAGCTAATAAAAGTTATAAAGAAGGCAAAGAACCCAATAATTTTAACTGCAAATGATGCTTACGCTCCAGCAATAAGAAATCTCCTCCCTTATGTTGAGGTAATCCAGCTAAACCCAGTCCATACAAACTCTGTTTATAAAGTTCTAAAAAAGATAGCACAAAAAGAGGGGCTTGATGTGGATGACAAAACGCTAAAGATGATTGCCCAGCATTCAGCTGGAGATTTGAGGAGTGCAATAAATGACTTAGAGGCTTTAGCATTATCTGGAGATTTGAGTTATGAGGCAGCCCAAAAATTGCCGGATAGGAAGAGAGAGGCAAATATATTTGATGCTTTAAGGGTTATTTTAAAAACTACCCACTATGGGATAGCTACAACTGCTTTAATGAATGTGGATGAAACACCAGATGTCGTTATAGAGTGGATAGCTGAAAACGTTCCAAAAGAGTATGAGAAGCCAGAAGAAGTTGCAAGAGCTTTTGAATACCTCTCAAAGGCAGATAGATATTTAGGCAGAGTTATGAGAAGGCAGAACTACAGTTTTTGGAAGTATGCAACAACGTTAATGACTGCTGGGGTAGCCTTATCAAAGCATGAAAAGTATAGAAAATGGACACCTTACAGCTATCCAAAGATTTTTAGATTATTAACTCAAACAAAAGCTGAGAGAGAGATATTAAATAAAATATTAAAAAAGATAGGAGAAAAAACCCATACATCATCAAAGAGGGCAAGGTTTGATTTGCAGATGCTTAAAATCTTAGCTAAAGAAAATCCTTCTATAGCTGCTGATTTAGTTGATTATTTTGAAATAAAGGAAGATGAGCTAAAAGTTTTGGTTGGAGATAAGTTAGCTTCAGAAATCTTAAAGATATTGAAAGAAAAGAAAAAATTAGAGAGGAAAAAGAAAAAAGAAAAAGAGAAATTAGAGAAAGAAAAAAAGAAAGAAGAAGCTAAGGAAGAACAACCAATTATACAACCTAAGGAAGTTGAAGAAAAAGAGGAAATAAAAGCTGAAGTAGAGAAAAAAATAGAAGAAGAGAAGAAGGAAGAAGAGATTAAAGAAAAGATAGAGGAAAAACCAAAGGTTGAAGAAGTAAAAGAAAAAACTAAAAAAGAGAAAAAGAAAGAGAGGAAAAAGAAAGAAGATAAAGGTAAGCAATTAACGTTAGATGCATTCTTCAAATAAATAATTTTAGTTAAAAAACTTATCTAAAGTTAATTGAGCTCCTTCTTTCTTCAACTCATTTTTTGAAACTCCTACAGCCTCCATAATCCTTAAAACTGGAGGTAAAATTTGATTATCAATATAGTAATTCACATCCACATCCTCAATATCAACCTCTTCTGGAAGTTTGGCTCTCTCACTTATTGATTTTGTTCCTTTGACGATTATATAGCCAATAATGTCTCCAACTTTAATTCTCTTTCCTTCTCTCATCAATTTTTTGGCTATCTCAACATGTGGGGCTGTGGTTTTATACTCCTTAGGGTCTTTTGTTAGTTGAGTATAAATTATTAAATCCTCTTTTTTTATCTTCTTTTCTCTCAAATCCTTAATAACATCTTGAATTATTTTCTTAGCTTTCTCTATACTACCTTCAACCAATAAAGCCTCTAAGACCTTTCTTTGCGTTATCTTTGCTATGTTAGACCAATCTCTCCTAACAAACTCCAGCCCTTTAACTGTAACCCTCCCACTCTCATCAATTAGGGCATATCTCTTTTTAGTTACAAAGATACCTCTCTTAAAGTAGCCTTCAAACTCCAACTCCATAGTGCCAGGGAGTTTTGAGTTTATGTATTCAACAAATTCCATAGCTTTTTTTATTAACTCCTCTTTGCTAATCTTTTCTTTCCAAATTGCATAAAAACCGTCAGTATCGACGTATAAAACTTTAAATCCAAATTTTTCTGCCTCTTTAACTGTTTCTAAGATATACTTTCTCCCTAAGTATGTAACGACCTCTGCACACTCTCTGCTGTAAAATCTTGCCCTTGGAAAAGCTAAATAGCCATAGACGCTATTATGTGCATAAATGTTATTAATTAAGAAGTTTTCGTTATCTTCAACGCTTAAATCATATACATATCCATTATAATCAAACTCTTCAATTTCTTTAACTCTATCAAAGGTTATATCTCCATTTAACAACCATTCAAAACCATTTATATCTTTGTCCTTAATGAACTCTTTGAATTTGTCTATGCTCATATTGTTCTGAAACTTTTTGTTAAATATATATTCTAAAATTTCTTTTGGTATCACATTAGAGTAATACTTATTTCTTTTTCGATTTGTTGTTATGAATGGCAAATCTTCATTTATATAAACTCTATAAACTCCACTGTCGAATCCTATTTTAACTGCAGATATACCCAAAGAGTTTAAAAGAAACATTAACTGATATGCCAATTTCTCACTTTTTGTAGATAATCTTAATCTCTTAGAAGGATGTATATCCCCATCTCCAATAAAATACCCTTCAAGGAATGCCAATTTTATAGATTTTTTTGCTTTGAATATAATCTCTGGAATTTGTTTATTTTCTGCCTTTATTCCACAAGGGACAACATAATTAACAAACAGATATGCAATTTTTGACATTACTCTTACTCTATCTTTACAAACCTTACATTTATCAAAGATTTTAGTTGTTACTCTTTCCATATCTTTTAAGATGTCTTTATCATGATTTGCAATATAGATTTCATAACTGTAGCCATTTTTCTGGTTTTTTGAACATCTTGCATAGCCCTCACTTACATAGTACCCTAAAAACTTTGCAACATCTTCATCAAGTTTTATTATTGCATTTATCCTCTTCCCCCCACGTGTCCCAATTTTAAAGTTGATAAATTCTTTATCTGGAATATAGTCGATAATATCCTTTACTTTTGACAATTTAATAATATAGTTACCGTTTTTTGTGTATTTAGAATGCTTCAATATCAACTCATAGAATTTACGTAGAGATTTATCTTTAATTGTGCTAATCTTCTTTTTAATCTCATTTCTTTTTTCTTTTGGAATTTCTAAGATTAAAGAGTCATCATCAAGTTTAGCTAACACTTTTGGAATATTTATCGTTATATCTTCTTCAATAGCTACAATACTTTTTGGCACTACAATTAAGTCATCAACTTTTACATCCTCCCCTTTAACCTCTACAATTTTTCCATTTTCATATTTAAATAAACTATGTCCCATTGTAACCTCTATCTCTCTTCCAGACCTTAATTTTATTTTGTAAGCTTTTCCAGAGTATTTATGTCTAATTAATGCCTTAACCCTCTTTATTTCACATTTTTTACTTTGTCTATTAAATGAAAATGCTTTTAAATTATCAACTTCTAAGATTTCACTATTTCCATCAAATTTAATTTTATATTTATTCCTATCCATTAATTGGTTTATGTAATTGTCAATTTTGACAAATTTTATATCGTTGTCTTCCACTATCGGCATCCATTGGTTAGGTAGAATGCTGTTAGCTAAAATCTTTAAAGATTTTTGCTCGTAATCCAATAGATTGTATAATTCCCTAATGTTATCAATTTCAGAAACAGAGCTGTTATGTGCATAAATGTTATTAATTAAGAAGTTTTCATACTTTTCTACACTTAAATCATAGACATAGCCAGTGTAATCAAATGCTTCGACCTCTTTAACTTCATCAAGCATTAAATCTTCAACTATTGTATAGTTTGGATTTAACGTTAATTTATAACCCTTATTTTTAACTGGGGTGAATCTCGTAGGGATTCCAACTAAGCTGAATAATAATATTAGTTGATGTAAGTATTTCTCATCCTTAGCCATAAATGTTGTAGTTCCTTTATGAGAGTTTTTCTTTGCCTTTAAAAATCCTTCTAAGAAGCTTTTTATAATATTTTCATTTGCTAAAAATATCTCCTCGGGAATATGCTTTTTGTCTCTATTTCCACATTTAAATATGTATTTTAATACTAAATAGATGATTTTATTATCCATTGTAACCTTGTCCTTAGCTATAGAACCAGCCCCAAACGCCTCTTTAAATACTTCAGCAATTTCCTTCTGATACTCTGGTAGGGATTTATATACTGAGATTTCATAGACTGTTTCTCCTTTAATTTTTAGTTTTTTTAATCTTCCCCTTGTTACAAAGTATCCTAAAAATTTAGCCAATTTTTCATCTAATTTTAAAAGAGCATTTATTTTTCCACTATATGCTCCTATCTCACAATCTTCAAACTCTTTATCTGGAATATTTGGTATATAATCCTTAATTCTTATGTATTGGATGTTACATCTGTCTTTTCTAAACGTCCCATACTCTACGAAAGTGTCAATATATTTTTTATAAGCATCGAATTTTTCCTCGTCTAATATCTTTATATCAATTTTGTTTATCTTCTTAATAATGCTGTAGTCTATTAGTCCAAGGTTTTCCAAATATGAAATACAATCATCAAATATAATTTTTAACTTATTATTTTTAATATCTTCAAGTGTTTTTCTCAATCTAACTAAAAATTCCTTGTCTTTATGTTTTGTTATGGTTAAATCTTTAAGTTCTTCCTCATCAGCATCAACTAACCTCTTTGGAATATTTATGATAACATCCTTTTTATTAACAAACTTTAGCTTTCTTGGGACTACAATTAAATCACCAGGCTGTATCTCATCCCCTCTGACACATACAGGCCTTCCTTTTTCAAATTTAAATAAGCTGTGGTCTTCTGTTACTTTTATTGTTCTACCAGACCTTAGTTTTATTTTGTAAGCTTTTCCAGAATATGGATGCCTAATTAAAGCTTTAACTCTATTTATTGAGCATTTTTTGGTTTTTCTGTTGAATGAGTAGGTTTTTAGATTATCAACCTCTAGGATTTCACTTAGCCCATCATATTTAATCTTGTCTTTGTGCTTTCTCATTAAATCGTCTATGTAATCACCAATTTTTATTATCTTTACACCATCCTCCTCTATTACTGTTAAATATTCATCTGGCAAAATGCTGTTAGCTAAAATCTTTAATGACTTTTGCTCATAATCTAATAGGTTGTATTCTTCATTAATTTCTCCAATTTTAACCATTTCTTTCATCCTCCTTTTAATGTTGATTCTTCTTTCTATTAGATTCCTTAAAGTTTTGGGAATTAATCCCTCTTTCTTCTTACAGAACCAATGTCCTAAGATTTTTTCACTAATATCTTTACAGCATTCGCAATCTAAGGTGTCTGGACTTATATTGTAGGATATGATTATTGAAGGATACAAAGAATTGTGGGTTAAAATGCCATTTGCAAAGTAATATGGTCTTCCTTCGAGGGTTAAATCATAAACTTTTCCTTTATAATGCTCAACTGATACACAAACATCATCTAAATCATAAAATCCATAATCTCCAAGTTTATACAAGGTTTTTTGTCTTATAATTTCATTCAGCAAGTCGGTTTTTCTTTTACTAATAAAGCCAACCAAAACTGAATACTTTATTAAATCCCCTCTTGAGAAAATCTCAATAATGTATCTTTTTAGTTTTTTTCCTCTTTCTTCATAATTATATTCGTAGAAACTGTATCTTATTCCCAATTTGTCAAGAAGTGAGGCAATAAATTTAATCTTCTCGTAGTTATTTGTTCCTTGATTTACAACTATTGTTTTTCTTACTGTATTTACATAACCGTCTCCTTCAAAAAATCCTCTTAATATTGCATTTGGGAGATATTTTTCCTTGTTTTTCATAATTTCTTCAATCTCCAAGTAAATATCTTTTTTAGCACAACCAAGTGTTATTGCCTTTGAGTTCTTTCTTCTCTTTTCATACAATTCATAATTGAACAGTTTTTTAAATATGTATTTTATTCTCTCAATAAAGTCTTTTTCATCTTCATTAACAGTAATTTCAACTCTATATTGGTGGGAGATTCTTTTTTTTCCTCTTGAAGAATCGAAGTATTCAATATCTTTCCTTAATAAATGTCCTTCTGCCAATAAAATGCCAATAAGCTCACTTTTTAAGATAAAGTCCTCATCTATGTCATTAATATATTTTTCATAGTTTCCAATGAGTTCAAAGTCCTTACATCTGATTAGTTTCCCCTCTCCTTTGAATTTATTTAATAGAGATTTTGCGTATATGTCTCTTATTAAATAGTCATATTTCAATGGGATTTTATGGTTTGGAGTGCATTTTAACCCATTCACATTAATTAGCTCTCCCTCATAATCATACTCCCAAACCTTCTTTACTCTCTGCCAACCATCAATGCCCAATATACAATCTCCTTCCTTAACCTCCTCAATATTAACTATGCCTCTTCCTTTAACAACAACCTTTGTTCCTTTTGGATGGCATCTGAAGTCCATGCTAATTATGTCCTCAAACATCCCCTTTTCTGGTTCTTTAACATATCCTCCTTCATAAGTGGTTGATACTCTCATTTTATACTCTTTTTCATCTGGTTTGTTTGGAACAATCATATTTTCTTTGAATGCATTTTTCATTAAGAGATATTCAACCATCTGTCCAGATGTCATCCTTGTAATCTCAAATAGGGTTTGATTAACAATCCTTGAGAACATAACCTCCAATGGAAAGAAGTAAGTCCCTATTTTGTATGTGTATTTTGCATCTTGCAATGAATATTCAATTAATATTTCATCGTTATTTGCCCAATACTCTACAATCTTTGTATGAGGAATTTTTAGCTTCTCAATGCTAAATAAGTTATAAACAACGTCCTCTAAGGTGTATTTTGTTAGTTTTAGCAATCTTCTTGATATTGGGTATAAATCTATATGCACCCTCCCCGGAATGTAGCTCCTATACTCCATTCCTCCTCTTTTTATCTTTAACTCCTCTCCATCTTTTCCCAAATTGATATCTATTCCATAAAGCTTAGCCCTTGCCTTTAAATATGGGAAATCAAAGTTATCTCCGTTGTACGTGTAGATGATATCATACTGCTTTAAAGTTTCAATGATTCTTTTAATTAACATCTTTTCATTTTCAACAACCTCTATATTTGGATGATTGAATTGTTTGTAGGTTATAACCTTTCCCCCATTTTCATCCCAGAAGCTTGCCATTAAAATAGGGTCTCTCTCTGGATTTGGCTCTGTATCTCTATTATAAACTTCCATATCAAAAGCAACTGCCTTTAATTTTGGAATTTCTATACTAACTGGTTTTTTATTTTCAAAGTCCCAGTATGTCATTGGGACTATTTCATTGTCTATCAAATATCTTTTGGCAAATGGAATGTCATGCTCATAAATCTCTTTGACAATTGGGCATTTTTTGATTTCTCTAAGCTTTGGGACTTTTTGTGGATGTGTGGCAATGATTTTAATAATTTCTTTTTCATGCCTAAGAATTATTCTTTTAACAACCTCAATATTTTCAACAAACTTTAATAAATCATTTTTTAAAAGGAAGTCTTTTATTATCTCAATATCTTCATCTTCAACCTTGTCTTTGTTTAATTCTACATAAAAATATGGTTTAAAATCCCTATCTTTTAAAATAGAGTTAATTAGATAGAGGTAGATAATTGCCTTATCATCAATAGTTTTATATGTGTTGTCTATTAAGGCATCGATTTTTATTTTTCCCATACTTATCCCCGATAATTAATTTTGAGAGTAATAATTTAAATAATTTAATGGAAATCCAACAGAACTTTCATAGGGAATAGAATTAATAAAAAAGAGTAAAATTAATCAGTAGTTCTTTTTACCCTTCCCAAATAATCTCTCCACAATTATCTGGTTTTTTGAATGGTAGTTTGGCAGTTTTTAAACCTTTAATGAATTTTTGAACATCCTCATCGTTAAATCTTTCCTTCCTAATTAAGAAGTCATAATGCTCATTAGCTAATGGAATAAACTCTAAACCATATTGCTCTGCAACTGTCTTTATCCCTAAGCCAATATCTGCCTTCTTCATAGCTATGGCTGTTGCTACTGCTGAATGTGTTTTTGCCTCTATGTTGTAACCTTTAATTTTATTTGGATTAAGGTTGTTATCCTTTAAAAACTTATCAAACAGTATCCTTGTCCCAGAACCTTTATTTCTATTTATAAGCTCTAAATTATAAATATTCTCTATAATCTCCTCTATAGATTTAAAGCCATGCTCTTTTCTAAACATAAATCCTTGCTCTCTAATGTAGCCTCTAATTAATACTGCATCTTTAACTTTATACCTCTCTAAGAATGGGATATTGTAGATACCAGTTTTTTCATCCAATAGATGAACTCCAGCTATATCTGCCTCTCCTCTTTTTATTGCTAACAAACCACCCAAAGAACCAACGTTTATTGTCTTTGCCAATAATTTTGCCTCTTTTAAGATTATATCCACCCCAATACAATGACTGCCAATAATATTTAATCCAACTTTAATATCTCCAAATAGATGAACTTCAACTTCTTCATTCTCCAAAATCTCCTTATTTTCCTCTATAATGATGTATCCATCTGCCTCTGATAAAGATGTTATAGCTCCACTTCCCTTAGTTATTGGATAGGCAGAATAGCCATTTTTATATTTAACTAATATAACTGGTAGATATTCAACTCTCCCCTTTGCTGATATATATCTCACTGGGAATTTTGCCTTTACAACGTTCTTCTCATCACCAAATAGGACATCAAATATCGTTAAACATGAAGTTGGATATCCCGGTAGTCCAACAATTAACTTATCTCCAATTTTTCCAATTATTGTTGGTTTTCCTGGCTTTATCTTTATTCCATGGACTAAAATCTCTCCACCAAGCTCTTTTATTGCTGTTTCAGTTAAGTCCCCAACACCGGCAGAAGTTCCACCACTCAATAGGATTACATCGCATTTTAAAGCTTTTTTAATCTTTTCTTTTAAATCATCTTTATCGTCCTTAGCAATTCCAAAGAATTCAAAATCATAGCCAAGATTTTTTATATATGATGCTAAGGTATAGGTATTTATATCATAGATTTTTCCAAACTCTAATGGCTTTTCTGGGCTTATAATTTCATTTCCAGTGGATATTATCCCAAATTTTAGTTTTTTATAAACTTTAACTTTATATCTTCCAATAGCAGCTAAAACCCCTATGTCCCTTGGTGTTAATCTGGTATCTTTTCTTAAAACAAGCTCTCCAGCCATTATATCAGAGCCAGTAAATTGGATATTTTCCATTGGTGGAACTGGTTTGTATATCTTAACTTTGCCATTGTCTCTTTCAGTGTATTCAACCATAACAACAGCATTAGCCCCTTTTGGTATTATTGCTCCAGTGGCTATCTCTATACACTCCCCATTATTTATTTTTAAATCTTTAATCTCCCCTGCCTTTAGAGAACCAATAACCTTTAGCTCTATAGGATTATCTTCCTCTGCATCGTAAGTGTCTTCTGCTTTAACTGCATAACCATCCATCTTTGCCCTATCGTAGGGAGGGACATCTATCTCTGAAAAAACATCTTCAGCTAAAATCCTTCCAATGGCATTGAATAAATCAACATCTTCAATTTTGTTTTTTAGTTTTTCTATATGTTCATCAACTATAGATTTTGCCTCCTCTATGCTACATAGGGTTAGATACCTCATTATCTCCCCCTCTTTTAACTACAAATCTTCCAGCTGATGAGTGCTTTGACTCAACCTCAATGCCAAGACCTTTTAGATAATTTTTTGTGTAAGTGCTGTCTCCATGGATAAATATCTCTCCCAAATCCTCTGGTGTATTAATATCAACAGAAATTAAAAAAGAATCATAAATATAATATCTCAAATTCTTCTTCTTTGCCTCCTCCAAGTGCTTTAAAAAGCTAAAACCCTCATATTTTATCTCAATTAAGTTTTTTGATTTTAAATATAATAAGTTAGTCCCTCCTCCTCTTGAAGGGGCTATAATCACATCATAATCCTTAGAGAGCTTTAAAATATCTTCAATATGCCTCTTTTTAATTAAAGGGATGTCTGCTGGGATTATTATAACTTCATCATCTTCAATCTCCTCAAATGCTTGCTTTATTGCCTTGTTTAATCCTTTATATTTTTCTTTAATAGTCTCTGCCTTTAATTCATTTTTACCAAACTCTAGTATCTCCTCATCTCTGCTAATTATAACAACATCTAAGCCCTCTAAAGCTTTATTAATATCCCTAAGCATGTTCAATAACAAATTCTTCCTCTCCTCACTACTTAAAAACTCTGATAATCTGGTTTTTAGTGAGTTTATTGGTGATACTGGGATTAGCACTTTCATTATTATCCCTACAAAAATAATTTTGCATAGCTAAATGCCATTCTATCTCCAATCTCCCCATGTCCAGGATATATAACATCTATGCCTCTTTCATTAGCTATTCTCTCCAACATATTTATAGAATTTCTTAGCTCAACAACATTTCCAGTAGGTAAATCCCATCTCCCCACTCCATACGCAAAGATTGTATCTCCAGTTATTAAGCCATTTTCATAGATTATTGATATAGAGCCGTAGGTATGTCCTGGAGTTCTTATAACTTCCAAACCATAGCTTTTTAGCTCTTCCTCAATTTCTGATAGTGGGATTATCTCCTTTGGAGGATTTAGCTTAGCTCCAAATAGGGAGGATACAGTTACTTTATCTCCTTCTTTTAAATGTTTAACCTCCTTATCCTCAATTACTGTTGGGCAGTTGAAATGCTCCTCAATCAAGTAATCTGCAGATGTGTGGTCGTAATGGCAGTGAGTATTTATTATTAAATCAATATTTTTTATCCCACTTCTTTCTATTTCTTCCATTAGCATATTAAAAGTTCCAGGAGTTCCAGGGTCTATAAGTATGTTCTTTTTTCCAATTATCAGATAGGAGTTTGAGCTATAACCATATCCATTAAGTTTTAGAATCATTCTCTCACCAACAAATTTGGGTAAAGATATAAATATCATCAAAAACTTAAGTTAATTAAATTTTCAAATTTATTATGGTGGGGTTTATGATTGCCCTCTCTGTTTCAAGTGGATATCTGCTTGATAGTAATTATAGTGAGTGTTCCTACTATATATTAGATGAGGACGAGAACTTTCTCGTTTTTGTTATATGTGATGAGCCAACTACATTGAGATATGGATTTAAAATATCTGAAATTTTTTCAAGAACATTTTGCAATGAGGTTTATAACAACAGATACATAACTAACTTAAAAAATCTCATAGAAGTTGGAGTTTATGAAGGTTTTAAAAAAATAGATAAATTTTTAAAACAAAAAGGGCTTAATTATGAAACTTTGGAGCTATCTGTTGCTGGGGGAGTATATAGGAATGGCAAATTAATGCTATTTTCTTTAGGAAGCTCTCCAGTATTTGTTATTGACAAAGATTATTATCTATATTGTCCCCTTGATTTAAATAATAACTGCAATTTAAAATATTGGAAAAATTTCATAAAATTCAGTGAATTGATAGAAAATCCAAAAAGTGTTATTGCGTGTAGCAATAAACTCGATGGAAAAGTGTTTAAATTTAAAAATGAGAATAACAAACTAATTGCTGAACCATTTAAATATAGAATTTTACACTTGATAAATAGCA
The DNA here is from genome assembly GCF_000025525.1 of Methanocaldococcus sp. FS406-22. NCBI lineage: Archaea > Methanobacteriati > Methanobacteriota > Methanococci > Methanococcales > Methanocaldococcaceae > Methanocaldococcus > Methanocaldococcus sp. FS406-22. The sequence continues at coordinate 1,245,930 of NC_013887.1, read as the reverse complement.
TAGTGTCTAATAGAGAAAATATTGATGAGATAAAGGAAGAGCTAAAAAATACTCTAAATTTAAGAGATAATATTCCTCTTTTTGTAGCATCTTTTGATGAAAAACCAATAGATGACGAATTAGTTAAAGTAGGAAAGCCGAAATTAAACATGGGGAAATATAAACCTACATTATTAAAAGAAAAAGAAAAAATATCGTCACATATTAAATTAAAAGTAATTAAAAATGTTGTATTGGGATGCGTTTTAATTTTAATTCTTATGTTTGGATTGTTTGTAATGTTAAACTCTAACAACTCAAATAATTTTAATAGTAGCGGGAATATTAGTAATAACAGTACTAACAACTTATCACATCAACCAAATATTTCAAAAATTCCAATAATAACCGTAGATAGTGAAAATGAATCAGTAAATATTTTCAATAACTCATCTCCGATTATCGAATCAAAATCTTCTTTAGATAATATAAATAATATAAGCATTAAATCTGATGATAAAGACAATTTAAAGATTTTAGTAAAGTTTCAGATAGATAAAATCTCAAAAGACACAAAAATAATACCTATATCTATAATGTTCCCAGAGCAGGGATACTACTACATCTCAATAAAATCAGAAAATAAGGACTTAAGACTGATTGATGTAGAAAATGGAAATGTTATATATAAAAATACCACCTTAATTGAACTCTTTGAAGAAATTAAGAAAAAAGAAAAAACTTACAACTTAATAGTTGGATATAACGGTTCTGAAATCCTTCCAGAAGAAGGAATAGGCGTTTCAATATCTAAAATAAAAATAATAAAATAAGTTATTATCCAATTTTCTTTCTGATTTTGATTAATATATAAATAGCTTCTGCTATTTCTTTGATTCTGCTAATTTCAGTTTCTTCTTTTAGTTTCATTACTAAATAGTTTATTTTATCCGCCAATACTTCATCTAAATTTAACATTTCATTAGCCTCAGCCTTTTTTATATCTGCCTTACTTTCAATCCCTTTTTCAATTTTTTCAGTTACCTCTTTATTTTTAAGTTTTTCACAGACAGGGCAATATATCTTTCCATCCTTTTCAAATAATGGGCATCCACACTTTGAGCAATGAGTTGATAACATTTTTGCCCCTTTTAGCAATTCACTGGATAGGGTTTTTATTATTTCATCATTTTTCATATTTTCACCATTCAAATCATCTATATGGTTTTTTGCAAAAAACTATAATCTATCAATACATCTTTTTTGTTATGTTTATTTATTAGTCTATATAAATTTACCTTTCTTTAGATTTACTTCTGAATCTTGGATTTAATATAATCGTTACGTTAATTTGCTATTTAAGATTCGACTATCGTTTTACCTACATAAACCGCTACATAAACACCGATAAAATTGGCTACGCAATAAATTACGCAAAAAGAATATATTTTAGGAAAATTACAGTTTATAGTGAGGTGGATTGAGGAAAGTGTGGGGGAATTTGTGTGGGGGAGGAAAATACTACAAGCAATTGAGAGATTAATACATTAGGTGATACAAGATGAAAGTTCTTGAATTTCTAAAGGGTAAGAGAGGGGCTATGGGTATAGGAACCTTGATAATCTTCATAGCCATGGTCTTAGTTGCTGCAGTAGCAGCAGCCGTCTTAATCAACACAAGTGGATTCCTCCAACAAAAAGCAATGGCTACAGGTAAAGAAAGCACCGAACAAGTCGCAAGTGGACTAATGTGTTTGGGAGTTACAGGACACTATGATGGAGCTAACGGAATTGATAAACTTGCAATTTATGTAACTCCAAATGCAGGAAGTGCTCCAATTGATTTAAAGAATGCTAAGTTGTTCTTAATTTATGACGGAGAGTCACATGTTTTAAACTACAGCACAGTTACAACTGACACATTAGGAGCTACTGACTTATTCAACTCAACAGCAATATCTGCATGGAGTTCAGCAGATGGTTCTTCATATGTTGTGGGGGTTATCCAAGATGCTGACGGTTCATTATCAAATGGAGTTATTAACAAAGGAGATATTGCTGTCTTATTAGTTAATGCAAGTGCAGTATTTGGCAAACCAATACCAACCAGAGCAGAAGTTTCAGGACAGTTCCAGCCAGAATTTGGTGCTCCAGCAGTTATCCAATTCACAACACCAGCTGCATACACACAAACTATAGTTGAACTACAGTAAATTGCCTGGAAATTATAATTACTTTCACAATTTAGATAACTAACAAAGGTGATACAAGATGAAAGTTCTTGAATTTCTAAAGGGTAAGAGAGGGGCTATGGGTATAGGAACCTTGATAATCTTCATAGCCATGGTCTTAGTTGCTGCAGTAGCAGCAGCCGTCTTAATCAACACAAGTGGATTCCTCCAACAAAAAGCAATGGCTACAGGTAAAGAAAGCACCGAACAAGTCGCAAGTGGACTTTCAACACTTCAAGTAATCGGAATGCACGACAATAAGACAATTAACTATTTGGCAATTTATGTTTCACCAAATGCTGGAAGTGCTGCAATCGACTTAAATCAAACTAAGATATTAATTACTGACGGTAATAAGAAAGCAGTATTAAAATACAATCCAAATGCATATGTGGATTTAACAACTGGAGGAGAAGTTACTAACTTATCTCTTGCTGCATGGAATTTAAGTGCTGGGCAATTTGGAATCATTGTATTGCAAGATGCAGATGGTTCATGTAAGGGTACTACTCCTGTAATTAATAAAGGAGATATTGTTGCTTTAACAATAAATGCTTCAGCAGATGGACTTAACTTAGCTCCAAGAACAACAGTAACTGGTTCAGTAATTCCAGAATTTGGTGCTCCAGCAGTTATTGAATTCACAACACCAGCTGCATACTTAGGTACACAAGAGGTAATACAACTTCAATAAGCCCCTAATTTAATTTTTTTTTATTCGATATTTAAATTATGAGATTCCATTATAATAATGTATATAAATAATATAAATATTTTTTGAAATTGAGGTGGCCGAATATGTTGTTGTTAAATTACCTTAAAAGTCGCCGAGGGGCAATTGGTATAGGGACGCTCATCATCTTCATCGCTTTAGTGTTAGTCGCTGCAGTAGCAGCGGCGGTTATAATAAACACGGCAGCCAACCTTCAGCACAAAGCTGCTAGGGTTGGCGAAGAAAGTACAAGACAGGTAGCAAGTGGAATTCAGGTATTAAAAGTTATTGGCTATGCAAATGATACAAAAAATATAACAAAGCTTGCAATACTTGTGTCTCCTAATGTTGGAGATGAGATTGATTTATCATCAGTAATAGTTACTATTTCCAACGGTGATTATAAAGCTTCATTAGTATATGGAGGACAGAATTCAATTGTATATGTAAACACTAATGGAACCCAAGATATATTTAGTAAATCATGGCCAAGTATATCTAATCCATCCACAGAATTTGGTGTTATTGTCTTACAAGATGAAGATGGATCAATGAACAATACAGAGCATCCAACAATGAATTTTGGAGATAAAGCCATTATTGCTGTAGATGTTGGAGATGTATTTGGAGGTATTACGCCAAGAGAGAGAATATATGGAGAAGTTATTCCAGAATTTGGAGCTTCAGGAATCATCGAATTTAGGGCACCATCAACATTCAGCGAGCATGTAGTTACGCTTCAGTAATTTTGGAAGTTTCCATATTAACTTTTTAAGGTGAATCCTTATGGGGATAAAAGATATAATTGCCTCAATAAAAAGTAAATTACCAAAATTAAAAAAAAACAAAAATTAGAAGATGATACTCCTCCTGAAGAGGAGGAAAATTTACTCGAAGACCCATTGGAGACTGAAAAATACGATGAACTTGAGCGAACAGTTAAAGACCTAATGGAAACTACAGAAGGTTTGTTAGCAAAAGTTAATGATATTGAATCCAAACTACCAAAGTTAGAATCTTCAATAAACAACTTAAGGAAAGAAAATGAAATGCTAAGGGTTGAACTTAGCAAAATTAACGAAAATTTGCAGGATATAATGGCTCTCTATGAAGTTGTATCAAATCAAATAAATCCGTTTATTGGAGTTTCAAAAATTACTGCAACGAGTTTAGAAAAGCTTGAAAGATTAGAAACAGAATATAAAAGGCTTAAAAAAACTGTTGAAGAACTTACAAATGATTTGATAATCCTTGGTTCCCTATATTTGCATCAACTTGATATTAACCTTGATGAAATTATTGAAGAGGTATTGGAGGAGGAGATTATAAAGTCAATGTCTGGGGAGGATACTCATGATACAAAAGACAATAAGTGAAACATCACCCTCTCCTATGTTCTCTGATGAGGAGATTCTTACAGAGGATGAAATTGAGGAATATTTAGATAATTTAAAATCAAAATTGCCATCTTTCGTTATCATTCTATTAAAAAACAATTTAAGAGGCAAGAGGGTTACAAAAAAACAACTTGATAAGATTGTTGAGAGAATCACAGAGGTTTTATCAAAAGGGAGAAGAGAAGATAAAACAGAGGAGCTTAATAAAAAGCTTCAAACTCTCGAACAGAAGCTTGATGCTATAATGAAGCTCACTACAATGGCTGTTTCAACAAAAACTTCAGAAGAAATTGAAAAAGTTAAAGCTACTGAGGAAATAGAAAACGTTCCTATTAAAATTAAAAGTGAAGAAAAACCTAAAAAGCCAGTAGAAATTGAAGAAATTGAAGTAAGTAAGAAAAAAGAGCCAATAGACGCTGGTAAAAAAACTGAAGAGGAAGTTAAAGAGATTGAAGTCCCTAAACCTGTAGAAAAACCTGTAGAAGAAACCCATGAAAAAGTTAAAGTTGAAGAAACTAAGAAAGAGATTAAGAAAGAAGCTAAATTAGAAAAGTATGAACTACCTAAAGAATTATCTATGGGGGGAGGCTTTATGACACCTATTGAAGGAGAAAAAGAGTATAGACTGAACGATATCCCTGAAGATGCTGTTTCCATGACCTTAGTATTTAAATGGCTGGAATTTTTAATTAGCAAATCAGGTGTGACATATTTACCAGACATTCTAGACTATTACAATAAGATTGGGTGGATATCTAATAAAGTTATATTAAAGTTATTGAGATTTGCTAAGAATATGAAAATAACATATGATGAGGAAGAATTAAGACCAAGAGATAAGCTATCACCAAGTGACCATATAGTTTCATTATTGTATATAGAAAAGCTTGCAGGAAGACCAATAGATCCCGAGGTTCTTGAAATGTTAGAGATAGAAATTAGAAGAATAAAAAAATGGGCTATGGAATTACAATCAATCTAAAAATACTACTTAAGATTATTAACTTATCTAAAAAATATTTGGGGGAGGTGTTTAAAATGGATGCATTAACTTCAACAATATTAGAAGTCCATAAACCTGCTAAATTAGAGGACATTCCTGATGAGGACCCAATTGCAATTATATTGGCATTAAAATGGCTGGAATATTTATGTGAGAGGATAGGTGTTGAAAATGTGTCTGATGTGTTAGACTTCTATTACATGTTAGGATGGTTAGGTGATAAAGCATTAGCAAAACTATTAAAATTCTTAAAGGGAATAAAAGTTGATGAAGAAAATGTAGTTGAAGGTTCTGGAAAGTTAAATATTACCGACCATATAATCTCACTCTTATTTATTGAAAGGTTAAATGGAAAAAAGATATCTGCTGAACTATTGGATAAAATTGAATGGGAATTAAGAAAAATAAAGAAGGGGGCTGAACAGTTCTATGGGATTTAGCTCAGTAGTAGGGGCAACAGTAATGATTATTGCATTGCTTGTATGTGGAGCTTACCTTTATGTGACAATGGACAGTTATTACGAAAATGTCGATGAGGCTTATACAACTTATTATAGTCATATATATGCCAAATTAAATGAAAAGTTGGTAATTACTGATGTTAAGACCAGTCCATCACAAACAAATATAACCATCTATAATAATGGCTCGGTTGTAGTTGAACCTGGCAAATTTACCATACTGTTTGATGGCACAGTGGTGCCAGAAGAGAATATTTCTTATTACCCTCAATTGAAAAAATATCTCGTTCCATTGGATAGTATAACGATTGTAGTAAATTGGACACAGCCAAGTAGGATATGTGTTGTCTCAGATAATGGGAACAAGTATTTCTATTCATTAACATAACTTGGCGACCCCTGCATGATTTATTCTTCTATAATCTTCTATAAAATAAAATTTGACTTGTGTGGGTTTAGGGTGATTTAATTGGCATCAAGTGCAATGTCTGAAATAGTCATGTTCGTTGCTGTATTGTTAATCGCTGCATTTGTGGCAGGGATTTTAACGACCTCTACCTATAAGATTTCTTTAAATATTGGGAAAAAAAGTGATGCGTTAGCCACAAAGTTATCTCAAGATTTTGAGATTATAAATGACCCAGGAGATATCGTTAGAAATTCTTCAGCAGGTACTATTGCTCTTTACATTAAAAATACTGGTAAAGACCCAATTATATTTACGAATGATTCATTTACGATAATCATTGATGGGAGTATCGTAGATATCAATACCACTAATCAGCTAACATCTCCTGGAAGTAATGTGTTGTCTCCTGGAGACGTGGGGGAGATTGTTGTAAATTATAATGAAACTGGATATCACAGGATAAAGGTTATTTCTGAATGTGGGGTTTCAAGGATAATTAAGGGTTATATTTCCTAAATTTTTTAGGTGGGGATTATGGAATTAGCAAGAATTGATTTGAGTAGAGATGATTTGGATAAAAGAATTGGGGGTGGTATTCCACATGGTAGCCTGATAATAATTGAGGGAGAGGAGAGTACAGGTAAATCTGTCTTATGCCAGAGATTGGCATATGGATTTTTACAGAATAGATATTCAGTAACTTATGTCTCTACTCAACTCACAACCTTAGAATTTATAAAACAGATGAATTCTTTGAATTACTCAATCAATAAAAAGTTGTTATCAGGAGCTTTGTTGTACATTCCAGTCTATCCCTTAATTGCAGATAATAAAAAAAAGGATGGATTTTTAAAAAAAGTTATGGAAACTAGAGCATTTTATGAAAAAGATGTTATTATATTTGATTCAATATCCGCATTAATAGCAAATGATGCCAGTGAAGTTAATGTTAATGATTTAATGGCTTTTTTTAAGAGAATCACAGCTTTAAAGAAAATAATAATTTGCACAGTAAATCCAAAAGAACTACCAGAATCGATTTTAACTATTATAAGAACATCGGCAACAATGTTAATAAAAACAGAATTATTCACATTTGGAGGGGATTTGAAGAACTTAGCCAAGATACTAAAATACAATATGGCTCCTGGACCATATCAGAAAAATATTGTGTTTAGGGTTGAACCTAAGATTGGTATTGCTATTGAGATTGCATCTGTTGCATAATTTTAGATTTTGGTGATAATAATGAGCGAAGCGGAATTAAAAGAGGCAATGAAAAGAAATCCGCATTTACGAAGATACATTGAGAACTTTAAAAGAACCTATATGCGAATTCCAGACTTTATGGTCTCACTCTCAAGAGAATTAAAGGAGCTAAAATATCCAAATATTATCTATCCTGTTGGAGATCCAATCTTTATCCATATATTTGGAACTCCAGAGACAAAGACAAAATATATAGTTATTGAGCCAAAATTAGAAACTGCCGAAGAAAAATTAAAGTATAAGATGATATTGCACAAAATTTTGGAGCTTGCCCCTTATGAAGAAACTCCTAAGAGTGTGGAAGAATTTGAAGAAGTTTTAACGAGATTATTTAATGCATGCACAAAGGTTACTGAGACAGTTGGGGAGGAGGGGTTTTTTCAAAGGATATTTAGATTTGCAGATAGTAAAATTAAAATCACACCAGAGGAGAGGGATAAGTTCCTTTACATATTAAAGAGGGATTTAATAGGTTTGGGTAATCTTGAACCTATTGGTAGAGATCCATACTTAGAGGATATTCACGTTATTGGTCCAAAAAATTGTCATGTTGTTCATAAAATTTTTGGAATGTTGCCTACAAATATTACATGGGAGGATGAGATTGAGCTTGCCGACTATTTAAAAAATATAGGAGAACGAATGGGTAGGCCAGTTTCAGATGCTAACCCAATAGTTGATGGAACACTACCAGATGGTTCAAGAATTAACATTATTTACTCTACTGATGTTTCTCCAAAGGGTCCATCATTTACAATTAGGAAATTTACAGATGTTCCTATCAGTGTTACACAACTTATTAGCTGGGGAACATTCTCAGCTGAAGTTGCAGCATATTTGTGGCTGTGTTTGGAGTATGGTATGAGTATCTTTATTTGTGGGGAAACAGCATCAGGTAAGACAACAACATTAAACGCAATCTTACCATTTATAAAACCAAATTCGAAGATATTCTCCTGTGAAGATACTCCAGAAGTCAAACCACCTCATCCAGTATGGCAGCAGTTAGTTACAAGAGAAAGAGGACCAGAAGAGAGTAGGGTTACGCTCTTTGACTTGTTAAGAGCTGCGTTGAGGTCAAGACCTAACTACATTATTGTTGGAGAAATTAGGAGTGTCGAGGCAGCAGTTGCCTTCCAAGCTATGCAGACAGGGCACCCTGTCCTTTCAACATTCCACGCAGCCAATGTTAGAAAAATGATACAGAGGTTGAACGGAGACCCAATCAACGTTCCATTAACATTTATGGACAACCTAAATGTTGCACTCTTCCAACTCGCTGTTTATCAGAGAGGTAAGGTTTTGAGAAGAGTAGTTACCATTGAAGAAATTGAAGGATATTACAAAGAGGTAGATGGGGTTATTACAAGGGCGGTGTTCCAATGGGAGCCAGATAAGGATAGGCATGTATTTACGGGAAGAAATAACAGTTATATCTTGGAAGAGAAGATAGCTAAGGCAGCAGGATATGAAGACCCGAGAGATATTTATAACGAGTTAGAATTGAGAGCAAGAATATTAGAGGAAATGATTGCAAGAGAAATTTTCGATTACTATCAGGTTAGAGATATAATATGGGCATTTTACGAAAAAGGTTTAGAGGGACTTCCATTCCCAATTTGAGGTGGTTATTGTGGTATTTGATTTACTACCAAGAATTGGGCTTAAGCCCAGAGATTATTTATTAAAAATTGTATTGCCTGCGGTTATTGCCTCTATTGTTTTAACCATATTAGGTTTTATGCTGTTTAGTGGTATTATTTTATATATATATTTATTTCTACCAATTATAATACTTGCTAGTGCAATCGGGTATCCATATATTGTTTTAGATTCTCAAAAAAACAAGATAAATGAGCGATTGCATATTTTTATTACAAAATTTGGGACTTTGTCTATAACTGATTTAAATAGAAAAGATTTATTAAAGATACTCTCAGAAGAGAAAGAAGAACTTGGAGAACTGGCAAAAGAATCTGAAAAATTATATGTCTTGACAGATAAGTGGGGGCGTTCATTGGCTGAAGCCTGCAGATTTTTAGCTCAGAGAACACCAAGCAGTGAATTTGCAGATTTTTTAGATAGGTTGGCTTATGCATTAGATAGTGGGGAGGAACTTAAAGAGTTTTTAATAAAAGAGCAAGATATTGTTATGGATGATTATGCTGCATTCTATAAAAGAATGTTGTATTCCCTTGACTTATATAAAGAATTATATGTTAGTGCAATGACATCTGTAGCATTTTTCATGGCTTTTTCAATTTTAGTTCCATTCTTATTGCCATATAATTTTGTGTTTATGGCTACTATAGCGTTATTTTCATTTTTTGCCGTTGAGCTACTTATTGTTATTGTGATAAAAAATAGACTCCCATTTGATAGACTGTGGCATACGGGAGAAAAACCTACAGAAACTGATAAAAAACTTAGAAAATGGCTAATAATATCTGTTATATTGACTATAATACTTTTACCATTTCTTTTATGGGCTAAATATGTGATTGGATTGTCTCCTTTTTCTCAAATACCGTATATGATATTAGTGGCTTTGGGAGCTACACCATTAGCTATTGGAGGGTTTGTTGCATTAAAAGAGGAAGAAAAAGTAAAAAGAAAGGAATTCGTATTTCCTGATTTTTTAAGGTCTTTGGGAGATTCAGTAAGTGCTAAAGGAGGGGGAATGGTTAGTTCTTTAGAATATCTCTCAAACCATGATTTTGGACCACTAACTCATGATATTAAGAAGTTATACAAAAGATTGGCTTTGGGTATTGATTCAAATAAATCTTGGAGGTTGTTTGGCTTTGACTCATGTAGTTATTTGATACAGCTTTTTTCTGACATATTTTCACGATGTATATACTTTGGAGGTGACCCAAAAACAGCAGCTGAAATAATAAGTAAGAATTTCCGTAAAATAGTGCAGTTAAGAAAATCCAAATACCAAAATATACAGCAGTTTGTTGGGGTAGTTTATGGTCTTGGGGGTGGTATAACTTTAGCATTATTTGCCTCATTAGGAGTAGCTAAGATGATTAATGAGTTGTATTCATCACTAAGTATTCCTGAAACTGTTATTCATATCTTGAATATTGCACCAATAAGCAATTCAGATGTTATAGAGTATATAATATTTGGATCTCTTATTATTTACTCTGCAGTTTCTGGTATATTAATCAAAATTATGGACGGAGGGCATAAGTTTGTTTCTCTACTGCACTTTGTTGCGATACTTTGGATATGTGCTATAGTGGCTTATATAACGAAGCTAATAGTTTCACAGGTTTTAGGGGTTTCAGTACCTATCTATTAAAAAATTAAGAAATATATATTAAGAAATATGGATTATTATTTTTATTATTTTATAGTCTAAGAATTGATAGAAAGATATCGATAATTTTGTCGCCTATGATTGGTGTTAGCAGATAGGACAAAAATATCGGAACAACGAACGGTATAGCTGGAGTTACCCAGATTTCTTCATTTTTATCAAACTTTGAGAAATCATAATCTTTTTCAGCATTGGGGAGTAGTTTTAAATTTTCATGATTTCCAAGGATTAACCTTTCCTTTTTCATGGCTTCAGAAACTTTCATTTTTTCGCCAAGGAACATACATAGAAACTCTTTTTTTGTCTTTGGTTTGACTCCTCTAATTACATTTCTTAAAAATATAATTATTGGAAGTATAATTGAAAAGAACACTGCATTAATTACTACCATTATTGGAAAGGATGGGATATAATAATAATTTAAGATTAAACCTAACGGTGTGTATATTGGCATATTATATTTTGGAATTAAAGCTCCGAGTCCCATTATTAGTTTTCCATCACCTCCCCCAACGCCCAATAGGAACATAAAAAACCCTAAAAAGAAACAGACTATAAATCCAACAATCGATTGAATGATATATGACATATCATGTGAAATAAATGATAAGTAGCCATGATATATCAATCCAAAAATGACCATTGATATCCAGATGTAATCTTCAATTTCTCTACTTTTTAAATCGTAGATTGAAGCTATTAATAGCCCTATTGCCCCAACAATAAAATTTATCATCTTCCCCTCCCCTACGAATATGTCATTATTTAATTGTAACTTCGATGAATGTGGAAATTAATTTGTGCTAAATAATTTATATAACATATAATAAAAATTTATCTATGTTCGTTATACATTAAAATAATGAAAAAATAAAAATACAAACTGTAGTGTGGGGGAAAGGATTTTAGATAGATTAGTAAAAATAATCTTTCATTGTCTTTATAGGGGGGGAGGGGCATGAAAAAAGTAGCATTGGTTCTTTTGCTGTTATTATTGCCAGTAGTATGTGGAGATGTCAGTGTATATAAGGTATGGTCACCGTATGACCCACCAAATTCACCAATATTACATGTAGATATTAGTGAGCAAGTTCTATATTTAGGGATTGTAAATAAGGATGAATATGAGCATGATGTCATAGTTAAAGTAGAATGTGAAGGAAAAACTTGGGAGTCTGGTTTAATACCTTTGCCACCAAATAGTCATGTAGAAAAAATTGTGGAAGTTAGAGTTCCGATTAGTGACGATAAAGAACATGATGCTAAGATATCGTTGATTGAAAATGGAAAAACTATAGCATCAACAACAGTTAAAGTGAAACAGTATTTTCCAGTAGACGTTAAAAATGTAACATGTGAGGACTCATACAAAATTGGAAATACTGAAATTTGCTATTCTAACTGGTTTGATGTAACTCTAAAAAGTAATCCTACAGCAAAGAGTGACTATATTGCTAAAGTTTGGATAAATATAAAAGATGGAGATAATGTAATTTACAATGGTAAAAACGATTTTAAGACAGTATATATTCCTTTTGGAGAGGAAGTGAAGGTATCGTTTAAAGTTCCTAAGATTGTCCTCGACAAAGAGAAATTTACAGTTGAAACAAACGTAGAAATAATGAATGTTACACATACTATTGATGGTATTGAAGAAACTGTCCAAAAGAGGGATGATTCTGGAATATACTATGACTATAAAAGTATAACAAAATATTATTATCTTCCAGTTGTTGTAAAGAATGTAGAACTTTATAGGAAGATTGATGAAAACACTTCAAAGATTGTAAAGAATTTCTATGACTCGGCAGGCATTTTAGATAACGAAATAAGAGAAGTATTATCAGATAAATATTTACAGAAAGATGATGTATTACCAAGATATTATGTTAAAGATGACCCAACACTGGCTATTTTAAAAATTACTGTAGAGAATAAATATAATAAAGATGTCACAGCTATATTGACTGTCAAATATGGGAATAGATCTGTCAATAAAATAATTAATATTGGTAAAAAGGAGAAAAAAGATATATTTGTCCCAATATATACAAAGAGAGGTAGTAAGAATATAGAAATAACTATACATCCTATAGATGTAAATACTTTAATTTTTAGTAAATCTTACAGTATTAACATAGAGCCAAAACCTATACCGCCAGTAATTATTGAAAAAATTATCTTACCAAAAGATAAAGAAATAAATGAGGAAATGGGTCCAGGAGGATATGTATTAATTGGGAAGAAATACAATATGTCCATTATTCTAAAAAATATCTATAATAAAACATTATCGGGAAAAATTATTGTAGATGATAATTTTAAATATGGAGTAGTAAATTATTCTAAGGAAATTCCATTTGCTATAACACCTCATCAAACTAAAGAGATAAGTATTCCTATAGTCTTTTACAAGGAAGTAAATGGTGACTTAAAAATTACAGTTTCGGTTAAGGGAGGGGCTAAAGATTATACATGCTTTGCTCATTTCTATGCAATATCACCAATAGACATTGTTAGAATATATTACAATAACACGTTATTATTAGGAAGAATAAATGTAATAAAAGGAAATGGGGGAATATACTCAGCCAAACCTATTGCAGGATTTAACAACACATGTGTAGTTGTATTAAGAAATAATTTAAACTCTAAAGTTGATTGCGATATTTGGATTGAGGTTATTGACAAAGATGGAAATGTTAGAGCAAAAAGTAGTGCTAAGACGGTTCATCTAAATAATTATTCAGAGGTTGAAGTAGAATTTCCAATCTTTTTCGATGAAGGGTTTGAAGGATATACTGTAGCCCATATAATTCCAAAATCTGTAGAGAATGTTGATATTATATACACTGAAGGTTATGGAATCCACTTAGTTAAAATATCAAATTATTACAGGGTTGGAAGATACTCAGCAATTGATATATTGGGGGATGAAATACCTACAGGGACACATGTGGTTACGGAGGTTATTTCTCCAGTGAATATTGAAGACTTAAACTATAACAATAATATATTAAAAGCAAAAATTAGAAATGATAAGTTTCCAGTGAATTTAACAGTTCAGTATTGGGTTGAGGTTAGCAAGGGTTCAAATATCTACTATAAGAGCTCCATTTTCCAAACAGAGATTTATCCAAAATCTGAGAAGGAATTAATGATTCCTTTAAGATTGGAGGGTTTAGAGAGTGGAACGTATAATGTAACATTATATGTTAGAATTAATGACTTTGCACTCTTCAATTATCAAAAAGTTCCAGTAATCCTAAAAAAATCAATATCTATCGAAATAAATGGAAGTAAAGGGGTGGAGGGGCATGAGTTTTCTGAAAAGAATGAAAAAATCAATGGAACTTCCGAATCTTACAAAAATATGACAGAAAGTACCCATAATAAAACATATATTCTGAATAATAATGAATCAAACATTAAGGAATTTAATAACACCAATTATACTGGATCTAATGTTGAAAATGAGTCGATATTTGGTAAAATATCAAAAATTGTGGGGAGGGTTATTTCGACGATTCTTGGGTTGTTTAGATAAAACTATTTTCTTTAGTTTTTAAAATCACACTCATCAATTCAAAACTGTTCTTAGGATACCTTGTGGGGGAGGGATTAGTATGAGCTTGGCATTTATTGACCCGATGATTATTAGGTCACTAAATAAAAGTAAATTAAGAAAGAAGATATTATATCTGCTGTATAAGATGTATCCTCATGGCATTTATCTTTCTGAAATCTCGAGAAGGGTGAAGTCAGACCCAAGTAACGTGCTTGGATGTCTAAAAGGTATGAATGGAAGGTATAACGGTCATTTCTCGCTTATAGAATTAGGATTAGTTGAATGTGTAGAGAGGGGAGGGATAAAGCTATATAAGCTAACCGATTATGGAAAGAAAATAGTTGAAGTGTTAAAAGACCAGGATAGTGACTTTATAGAATCTTTAAGGTGGTAATATGAAATTCGATTCAATTGAGAATGTAGTTGGGGGAGGGTCATTTGACATAGGAGATGATGACTCAAAAATATTGGATGAGATTATTAGTGAGGTTATAAACGATATAATGCCATCTGAAATAAAACTAAAAAAGAAAATAGAAATGATTGATAACACTATAGAATATCTAAGTTATGAATTGCTTGTTACATTTATAAAGCAGGGTGTAGAGTTTGGAATCTTCCCAATTATTGCTAAATATTCTCCAAAAATCGATGATATTCCATTATTGGTGAAATATCCAAATAAGCAGTTTATTCTTGACTATATAAAAACAGCTTTGAAATTGGAAATTTTAAAATATGAAGATGAAAAAATTAAGATAAACGAAGATTTTGAACTAAATATAAAAATGCCAAAATTTGATAAGATTATTAGTGATTATGTGATGAAATATAACTTTATAACGCATGTGTCAAGATATGCTCTAATAAGTTATAGTCATCCAAAGATTGCTATAAGCTTTAAAAAAGACCCTGACATCTGGGATATGATATTGAGTAGCCCATACTATTCATTATGCAGAGAGATTGCCAGCGACTGTCTAAAGATTGATAAGGGAGATTACATCTTGGATGTTGGCTGTGGTTCACGGTCTCCAAAATACTTTATAGATATAGTATATCCAGAAGGACATTACATGGGGGTAGATATATCTAAGGGGCTTTTACAGATTGCAGAATGTAGGATTAAAAGATTGTATTGTGATTCCTATGAACTTAAAAATATAGATTTTGCTGACATAATTCCTAAAGAAAAGTATGATTATGTTATATGCTCACATACAATGAAATATGCTCCGTCATTAAAGCAGTTTCTAAATAAGATGATGTCTTCTATACATAGTGGGGGAAAAATATTCATTTCAGAAGAATTTATACTGGATAAAAATGAGAATATTTGTAAAGAAGTATTTGAGTTCTATAATAGGTTAAATAGAAGATTCAGAGGATATTATTCAGAGAAGGATATAGTTAATATTCTCGAATCGTTAGGATATGATTTCAAAATTGAAAGCTTAGGAAACGGAATTTTGGTTATTGAAAAGATTTAAGTAACTTTATTTATTTTAAATGTTTTGTCAAAAACTCTCTTGCATAACATTTATTACTTCCTATTTTTGGTAGTTCTATTTTATTACCATTTATATTTCCTAAACAGGAAAGTCCTTCTAATGTAGGACAAGGGTATACATCCCCAAATTCATTAACAAACAGCAAATCTCCAGAATTTAGATAGCAGTATCTTCCCTTAGGTCTTTTTTGTAAGTTCTTTATATAGATTGGATATCTTCCAAATTTATTTAACAGTTTATTAAATTCTTCAATATTTGGCATTAACTTTAAATGTTCTTTTTTCTTTGGCTTTAATAAGTCAAAGCTTATGCTCTTTACACCAAAGGCAATTAAATAATTAACAAACTCCTCTAAGTATGGAAGATTTTTGTTTGTAACAACGGTTGTTACTCCATAAGGGATATTATAAGCTTTTAAGAGATACATGCCTTTTAATGTGTCTAAGGTTGATGGCTTTCCATTTTTGTAGGGTCTTAGAGTATCATTTATCTCTAATCCATCTATACTAACTCCAACTTTTATATTGAGTTCTTTAATCCTTTCAGCTGTTTTTTCATCTATAAGGGTTGCATTGGTTTGGATTGCATATTTTATATTTTTATTATCATAATTGTTATTACAGTAATCAACAACTTTTTCAATTAATTTAAAGTTTAATAGTGGCTCACCACCTGTAAATTGTATCTTCAAATTATTATCTAAGCTTAGTAAATAGTCAATAGCACTTTTAGCTGTTTTAAAATCCATATCTTTATTATTTTCATTATTTGCATAGCAGTAGAGACAGTTAAGATTACATCTATTTGTTACCTTTAATATTAAATATTTCATACCATTCACCAAATTTTTATTATAAAAAGTGATAAAAAGATGATAAATAAATAATAAACTAAAGATATTGTTAAGTTAATTAAATTTTACTTAAGATAGCTGGTGATATCTATGGTAAAGATTGGCTTTGTTTCAACAATAGATAGTGATGACTTAGTTTTTGAAGAAGCATATAAAGAGATTAAAAAATATGGCATTGAATTTAAAATATTGGATTATAAATGTAGCAGAAAGGAGTTTGAAGAATTTTTAGAGTTTATTAAAGATGCAAATATTGTTTTTACAAAACTTATGGGAGGGAAAAATGCCTTCAAGTATTATGATGAGTTAGCTGAGTTTTGTAAAAAGCATAACATCCCATTTTTGCCATTACCAACAATCACTGAAGTTCATCCAGATTTAGAAAAAGATAGGACAGTAGATGATGAGGTAAAGGATAAAGTTGTTAAATATTTAGCTTATGAAGGAATCTATAACTACAAAAATCTCCTCTTATATTTGGCAAATAAGTTTGGGAATTTAGATGTAGATTATGAGGAGCCAAAACCAATGCCATGGCAAGGTATCTATTATAGAGGAAAATACTTTGAAGCTTTAGATGACTATCTCAACTATTTAAAAGAGTTGGGTAGAGATTTGGATAAGCCAATTATAGGGATTTTGTTTTATAGAAATTGGTTTGTAGCCAACAACATAGACTATGTCAATGATTTAATTGATATTATTGAGAATAAAGGAGGAATACCAATAGCTGTTTTTAGCTCTCATTTAAAGAACGAACTCGGCTCTATAGGAACTTTAGAAACATTCAAAAGATTTTTCTACAAAGATGGAAAGCCAATAATTCATGCATTAATCAATACTACAATGTTCACTCTTTCAATGGGAGTTAAGGCAGAGTTGTTAAAAGATGAGCCAGAATTTTTAAAAGAACTTAATGCTCCAATACTGCAGGGGATTATATCAACAGGATTTATTGAAGAATGGAAAAATTCAGTCTCTGGCTTAAACCCAATTGATTTAATCATTGGCATGGCAATGCCAGAGTTTGATGGAGCAATAATACATTTCCCAATAGGAGGAAAGGAGAAGATAAAGGATGGAGAAGTTGGAGTCCCAATTATTAAGTACAAGGCTATAAAGGATAGGGCTGAGAAGATAGTTGATTTAGCCCTAAGGTATGCAAATCTAAAATTAAAATCAAATAAAGCCAAAAGAATAGCCATAATTTTCCACAATTATCCGCCAAGGAATGACAAGATAGCAAGTGCATTTGGTTTAGATAGTCCAGAGAGTGTTGTTAATATTTTGAAGGAGATGAAGAAGAGGGGTTTTATAGTTGATGAAATCCCAGAAAATGGGACTAAACTAATAAAGAAAATGCTGAACTATGCTACAAATGATAAGAGATTTTTAACTGAAGAGATAATAAAAAAGGCCGTAGGGAAAATAAAGAAAGAAGATTATGAGAAATGGTTTAACTCCCTACCAGATAAAGTTAAAGAAGAGTTGATAAAAAACTGGGGAGCCATTCCTGGAGAAGTTATGAACTTTAATGGAGAGCTAATTATTCCTGGAATAATTAATGGAAACGTCTTTATCTCAGTTCAGCCACCAAGAGGATTTGGAGAGAATCCCTCTGCTATATACCACTCTCCAGATTTGCCACCAACTCATTATTACATTGCTTTTTATAAATGGATTAAAGAGGTTTTCAAAGCAGATGCAATAATGCATATAGGAAAGCATGGCAATTTAGAATGGCTTCCTGGAAAGTGTGTTGGATTATCTAACGAATGCTATCCAGACATCTGTATGGAATTGCCAAATATCTATCCATTTATTGTAAATAATCCTGGAGAGGGGACTCAGGCAAAGAGAAGGAGTTATGCAACAATTATAAGCCATTTAATCCCACCAATGACAATATCTGATTTGTATGGTGATTTAGTAGGGTTAGAAAAGAGTATTGATGATTATTATGAAACAGAGAATAAAGAGAAAAAAGAATTTTTAAAGAAAGAGATTTTGAATAAAATTAAAGAGTTAAAGTTAGATGGAGATTTATTGGATGGAAAGGTTATAGATGAAGAGATAAATGATGAAAATTTTGAAAAACTGTTAAATAAAATCCACGATTACTTAGAGATTTTAAAGAATAGGCAGATAAACGATGGATTACATATAATGGGAGTGCCTTTGGAAGGAGAGAAATTAATTAACATGCTATTTATGATTATTAGGTATCAATTCAATTACTTAGAGATTTTGGCTGAGATTTTAGGGTATAATTGGGAAGAATTAAATAATAACAAAGGAAAACATCATAAAATTATTGATAAAATAAATGGAATTGGATTGAATTTGTTAAAAGAGTATATGCAATACAACTTTGATGAAAATAAAATCGATGAGCTAAAAACAGTAAAAATAAACTCTAAATTAAGAGAGGTTTTAAAAACTGTCTCAGTAATCTATAGAAACTTAATGAGGGTTGATGAGGAAGTTATAAATGCGGTTAATGCCTTAGAAGGCTTTTATGTTCCACCAAAAGTTGCTGGTGCTCCTACAAAAGATATAAACTGCCTTCCTACTGGAAGAAACTTTTATTCATGTAATCCTCAAGAGATTCCAACGAAATCTGCTTATGAAATGGGTAAAAAGTTGGCAGAACAGTTGATTGAAAAATATCTGAAAGAGGAGGGGAAGTATCCAGAGTATATTGGCATTATTGTCTGGGGTTCTCCAACTATGCGAACGAAAGGAGATGATATTGGAGAGATTTTGTATCTATTGGGAGTTAAGCCAGTTTGGAATAAAATGGGGAGAGTAATTGGTTTAGAAGTTATCCCATTAGAGGAGTTAGGAAGGCCAAGAATTGATGTAACCTTAAGAGTTAGTGGATTATTTAGGGATACTTTCCCAAACGTTGTTGAGCTTATAGATGAGGCAATAAGGATGGTAGCTAACTTAGATGAACCAGATGAAATGAATTTTGTAAAAAAACATTATAAAGAAGAGGTTGAAGAAAAGATAAAGAAGGGAATTGATGAAAAGACAGCCAAAGAAACCTCTTTATATAGAATATTCAGTGATAAACCGGGCTGTTATGGGGCTGGTGTCTCCCATTTAATAGATGAGAAGAATTGGAAATCTATAGAGGATTTTGCCAAGGTTTATGTTGAGTGGGGGGGCTATGCTTATGGAAAAGGTATTTATGGAGTAGAGGCAAAGGAGGAGTTTATAAATAGGCTTTCTAAGATTGAACTAACGGTTAAAAATGAAGATAGCCAAGAATGGGATATATTTGAGGGAGATGACTTTAACAGCTATCACGGTGGTTTAATTGCTGCTGTAACTCATTTCTCTGGTAAAAAGCCAGTGAGTTATGTTGGAGATACTTCCAATCCAAATAATATAAGAACTAAGCACTTAAAAGAGGAAGGTAAGGAGATATTTAGAACAAAAATAATGAATCCAAAGTGGATTGAGGGGATGAAAAGGCATGGGTATAAAGGGGCGGCAGATTTCTCAAAGTATATTGATAATATGTTCGCATGGGATGCAACCTCTGGAATAATAGATGACTGGATGTATGAAAAGATAGCTGAAAAATATGTGTTTGATAAAGATATGGAGGAGTTCTTTAAAGAAAACAATCCTTATGCTTTGCTAAATATTACTGAAAGGTTGTTGGAGGCAATAGAGAGGGGAATGTGGAAGGCAGATGAGGAGATGAAAGAGAAGTTGAGGAAGAAATATTTAGAGATAGAGGGTATGATAGAAGACAAATTATAAACTTTTAATCTTTAAATAACCTTTCAAATTAAGATTTAAAAATTATCTTAGATTATAACGATAATAAAAAGTGTAAGGATATTGATTATAAAAAATCAAAAGAGGATTATTATGAGCCAATCAAAAATTTTGTTGATTCATCTGTGGTGTTTATTAAATTATTATCTAAGCTGATTGAGAAGATAGATTTTATTGAAATAAGTTAGAAGTTGATTTCTAAGCTCTTACAAATATCTAAGATTTTTTCTTCACTTAACTCCTCTATTTTATAATACTTAAATCCAAATCTATTGGCTATCTCTCTTCCAATCCCTATTTTTATAAATGATTGCGGCTCAGTATCTATCAATATAACGTTAATGCACTTCTCAGCTATCTTCTCACACGCATCAAAAACCTCTTTAACATAATCTCCTTTAACAGCTACATTCGGCTTGAAATCACTTATTACAATCATTATTGGGATGATATTTGGATTTTTTCTAAGCTCTCTGTCAAAGACCTCATAGCTCTTAATAAATGCATCAGCCAAAGGAGTTTTCCCTCCAGTTGGTAAATCTTTAAGTAGTTTCTCTCCAAGCTCTACTGAGGATGTAAAAGGTAAAATCAACTCAGCTCTATCTTTTCTAAATGCAATCATTCCAATTTTGTTCCTCTTTTGATAGGCATCTAAGAGTAGAGAGATTATAGCCCCTTTTGCGGCTTCCATTCTTCTCATAGCTCCCATTGAACCACTCACATCAACAACAAACAATATATGGGATGATATCTTCCTCTGTCTAACCTTTTCTACAATATCTTCTTTTTCTAAGTAGATAGCTAATTTTTTATTGGATTTTTCTCTTCTTCTTTTTTGGTGTATTGCCGCTCTTCTAAATGTAGCATCGAAGGCAATATCGGAAGTTTTATCCTTTGGGAGCTTGAATTTTACATACCTCCCTCTCTTGCTGTAGCTTTTAATATGCCTTCCAGAGCCATATCTATGGATATTATCTTTAAGCTTAAATTGTATAAGCTTGGGATTTACTTTAAAGCTCTCATCTATGCCAAACGTTCTTTCAAAGTCCCCGGGTGTATCTTCATTTTGGTTATTAGAGTTGTTATTATTATTTTGATTATTTGAATCCTCATTTTCTTCTTCAAACTCATTTCTTATTTCATCATGTTTTTTTTTACGTCATCATTTTTTTGCTCTTCCTTTTCTTCTTCATTATTATTTTTTTGCTGTTTAAACTCATTAATCATCTGCTCCAACTTCTCTTTGTTTAATTGTGGTGGTTCAAATGGTTTTCTTCTCATTCTGTGAGGTAGAGCTAACTCCATAGCCTCCTTGACATCATCTATAGTTACATAAGTCCTTCCGTTATAGGCAGCTAAAGCTTTAGCTGTTCTAACAACAGTTATATCGGCCCTATTTGTTTGAATTCCTAACTCAATACAAACTTTTGATATAAATTCTAAGAGTTCATCGCTTATCTCAACTTTATTTAAAATTTCTCTTGCTTTAATTATTTTTTCTCTTAATTTTTTCTGTTCTTCTTCAAATTTTTTATAGAACTCTTCTGGATTGTTGTTAAATTCCTCAACCCTCTTTATAACCTCTACTCTATCTTTAACATCATTTAATCCTTCAACATCAACCATTAAACCAAATCTATCCAAAATTTGAGGTCTTAACTCCCCCTCCTCTGGATTCATAGTTCCTACTAATATAAATCTTGAAGGATGCTTTATCTTAACTCCCTCTCTCTCAATGATGTTCCAACCCATTGCTGCAACATCCAATAAAACATCAATTATATGGTCATCCAATAAATTAACTTCATCAATGTAGAGGATGTTTCTATTTGCCTCTGCCAAAATTCCCGGCTCTAATGCTTTAATTCCTTCTTTTATAGCTTTTTCTATGTCAAGAGTTCCAATAACTCTATCTTCAGTAGCTCCAATTGGAAGATTAACAACCTTCATCTTCTTTTTTGTTACTTTTAGCTCTCCTCTCTCTTTCTTTTCTTTGCAGATATCACACAACTCTCCATTTGGGTCGCAGTTGAATGGGCATCCTTCAACAACTTCAATCTCTGGCAATAAATCAGCTAAAGCTCTAACTGCAGTGGATTTTGCTGTTCCTTTCTCTCCCCTAATTAAAACTCCACCAATCTTTGGATTTATAGCATTTAGAATTAAAGCCTTCTTCATCTTTTCCTGTCCAACGATTGCAGTGAATGGATAAATATACTGCATGATTATCACACTTTTTAATACTAATTTTTAATTTTTATGATGACAATAATACTTTTTATATTATCTTAGGATGTTAGCTCAACTTATATTTAAATGTTACTGAGATAAAGTTAATTTTAGCGATAATCCTAAAGGTGTATAAATATGATTGCAGTAATTAGTGACATTCATTCTAACTTAGAGGCTTTAAAGGCAGTTTTAGAAGATATAAAGAGTAAGGGCATTAAAGAAATTGTGTGCTTAGGAGATATTGTTGGTTATGGAGCAAATCCAAATGAATGCATTGAATTAATAAAAGAACTCAAATGTAAGTGTGTAGTTGGAAATCATGACTATGGAGTTTTAGGAAAAGAGAGCTTAGATTACTTCAATACCTATGGAATTATTGCAATACTATGGACTAAAAATGTTATAAAGCCTGAAAATTTAAACTTTTTAGATTCTCTGCCTCTGATTATTGAAGAAAAGATAAAAGGTAAAAAAGTTATCTTTTCACATGCAAATCCTAAGTATCCAGAGATTTGGGAATATTTATTTCCAGATTACGTTGATGATGCCTTTGACTGCGGAGATTTGATATTTATTGGACATTCTCATATACCATTTGTAAATTCTGAAGAAGGAAATTTATTGGTTCATGAAGGGAAGATATACTTAGATGATGATAAAAAATATCTAATAAACCCCGGAAGTGTAGGACAGCCAAGGGATGGAATAAATAAGGCAAGTTATTGTATCTTTGATGAAGAAAATTTTAAAATAGAGATTGTTAGAGTTGAATATGACATCAAAGAGGCTTATGAGAAAATTGTTAAAAATGGATTGCCAGAATGGTTAGGAGAGAGATTATTTTTAGGAAGATAATTTTAAATAAATCTACCATAGGTTAAAATTGCCTCAATAATTACAAATGCTACAGTAAGCCCAATAACATGCTCTGGTTTAACTCTAACCTTTGAGAATGTTTCATCCATGTATCTTATCAATCCAGCACTTGTTGCCAATCCAGTTTCTTCTCTTTTACTCATGATTTCACCAATTTTTTAACTTTTTCCACAATCTTTTCAGCAACCTCTTTTTTAGAGCCAGAGATTTTTTTAACATCTTCTTTTGTTACAATATAAACCTTGATATAGTCATCTCCAAAGTAGTGCTTACTTAAATCGTTGGCAATAATCATATTTAAGTTATATTTATTTAATCTCTCCTTAGCCCTATTTATAAGCTCCTCCTCATTTAAATTATACTCTGCTTTAAATCCAATAATTATCTTATCCTTATAAATCTTCCTCAACTCTTCTAAAACCTTTGGATTTTTCTTTAGCTTTAATATTGGCTCTTCTTCAGAGCTCAACTTTCCTTCAAATGCCTCAACTGTAAAATCAGATATTGCTGCTGATGAGACGATAATATCAAAGTCCTTAGCAAGCTCTATAGCTTTATTTAGCATCTCTTTGGCAGTTAAAACCTTATGGCTCTTTATATAATAAGGAGGCTCTAAACCCATAGCTGTTATGACCTCAACATAAAATCCTTCTCTACAGAAAGCCTCAGCTAATGCAACACCCATCTTTCCAGATGATAAATTTGTTATAACTCTAACTTTATCTATAAACTCAACAGTCCCTCCATTTAATATTAAAACTCTGTTTCCCTCTTTTTTTAAGTTGTTTCCAATGATGTCAATTACTGCTTTAACAACGTCCTCTATACTTGCAACTTTTGCCTTCCCTTCCTCAAACTTTGGTGATATTACATAAATGTTATCTTTCTCTTTAAGCTCATCTATATGCCTTTTAATGGCATTGAACATGTTTTCATGCATTGCTGGGACAATAATTATTGGTTTATTTCCAAAAAACATTAAAGCTGTTGTATTTACAATATTATCAGCAATTCCTAAGTTTATTTTTGAGATTATATTGGCCGTTGCTGGGTATATTAAGAGGCAGTCGCACTCATTATAAAGCAGTATATGTTCAATATCTCCAGTTATCTCCTCATAAACCTCATTTCCACAACCAAATTTTAAAGCATCTTTGCCAATAATTTTTTTAGTTTCTTCTGTAATGATGCAATAAACCTCTGCTCCATGCCTTATTAACTCTCTCAGCAACTTTGGTGTTTCTATAGCGGCTATTGATGAAGTTACAGCAACCAAGATTTTTTTACCTTCTAAGAGTTTTGATTTAGTCCCTTTTAATAGTTTAGTTGGATGCATGATCTCACTATTTTTCTTTTAAATTTATAACCTTCCGACATTTTGGGCAAATAACTCTTTCTCCAACACATTTAAATTCATAAGAGCAGTTTGGGCATTTAATCTCTTTTATAAAGTCATCTAAGCTATCTAAATCAATAACTGTAAAGCTCTCTATCTCTTCCATAGTTAGACACCTATCTTTATAGGATCAGCCAAATCTCTAATCAATCTAACGGCAGAATAGGCAGCTAATGCAGAAGTCCTTGGATTTTCTTCAAATGGAACATTTTCCACACAAACCTTTAAAGTTCCTATAGAGCTTTTAACTAATATCTCATGCCTGTTTAGCTTTGCATTTGGGTCTGCAACAATAACAACCTTTGCTGGAAACTCTGTAGCCAATGATAAAGTAACTGCAACGTTTATATTTGCTGGAAATTTCTTTATTGCATCAAAAACATCTCCTTCAAAAACTACAACTGGCTCTTTTATCTCATCTACCTTATAACCAAGATTTTTTAAGGCATCCTCTAAGGCAGCAACTGGTTTTGTAGTTTTTAAAACAACCTCTCCTATCTCTCCCAATCTCAGAGCTTTTATGGCATCTAAGCCACCAATAGCTCCAGATGGAATATAAATTTTCTTTCCAACACTCTTAGCTAAGTTTTTTAATTTTAAAAACAGCTCTTTATCTGCTAATGCTCCAACACTCATTATTAAAACATCTTTATTGTTTATTAAAGATTTTTCTGCAATTTCTTCAACTGCCTTTATTGATGCTGCCTCAACAACTAAATCCAAATCCTCTTTAACCAACTCATCTACACTACCACAAATCTTAGCTCCAGTCATCTCAGATAGTTTTCCAGCTTTATCTAAATTTCTATCATAGACAGCAGAGATTTTAGCATTTTTTATAGTGCCATCTAAAACCTTTTTTGAAATAAAACTGCCAATAGCTCCACAGCCAACAATACCAATTTTAAGCATTATCTATCCCTCCTAAAAAACAATAAAACAAAATTCTTGATAAATAATGTCTATTCCTGATTTAATTTATTCAAATATTATCTTGTGAATTTTATTACTTTTGAAAACCACTATTAAAAACAAAAATTATTTCTTTAAAAATCCATAACCAGAATCTGCAGGTGGTTTGACCAATATTATATTCCCTATGGCTGTGATTAAATTGAATGGTAAAACAACTTTCTTAGAAGGGTCGGTAACATAATCTTTTAGGCATCCATTTTGAATGTCTGAGACAATTATTCCACTGATAACCCCTTTATTCAAATCGAGCATTACATCATAGACCTTCCCAACGTATATGGCTGTCGTTGTGTATATTGGTTTATCTAAAATGTCACTAACTCTAATTGCCATTACTATCCCCCTAATTTTTATAATCCTTTAACTTAAAAAATTCTATTTAGCTATGTTTATTTAAATGTTTTGTGTGGTAATTATGGAAGGCTTTAAAATTGCGATGAAGGTAGTTGAGGAGATTGGTAAAAAGATAAAACCCTTAATTGGCTGGGAAAAGGCAGATGAAGTGGTTAAGATAGGGGCAGATGGAACACCAACAAAAAGAATAGATGTAATTGCTGAAAATATGGCAATAAATATTTTAGAGAAGTTTAATGGAGGAATTTTAATAAGTGAAGAAATTGGATTGAAAGTTGTGGGTAATGATTTAGATTACATCTTTGTCTTAGACCCAATAGATGGAACATACAACGCTTTAAAATCTATCCCCATATATTCAACTTCAATAGCAGTAGCAAAAATTAAAGGAGAGGATAAAAAGTTAATTAGAGAAAATATTAACAATGTTGATTGGATTAAAAGTTTTATATCCAATAACTATACAATAAATGACTTATATGTAGGAATTGTGAAGAACTTGGCCACCGAAGATTTATATTATGCTATTAAAGGGGAGGGAAGTTTCTTAGAAAAAGATGGAGAAAAAATTAGAATAGAGGCAAAAGATACAAAAGATTTAAAAGAAGCATCTGTTGGATTGTTTGTTTATGGACTGTCTAATGATTTATTGGAATTTTTAAAAGGGAGAAAGGTTAGGAGGATTAGGCTATTTGGCTCTATGGCTTTGGAGATGTGTTATGTTGTTAGTGGGGCGTTGGATGCTTATATAAATGTAAATGAAAATTCTCGACTCTGCGATATAGCTGGGGCTTATGTTATCTGCAGAGAGGGAAATGTTATAATAACAAACAAAAATGGGAAGCCATTAAATATGAAATTACATTTAATGGAGAGAACATCTTTAATCGTTAGCAACAAATATTTGCATAAAAAGCTTATAGCCCTATTTGGTAATAAGTGGGCTATAAAACCAGCGAAATTTGGAATAGTTGTTAGGGAGGATAAAGAAGAGGCAATTAACTTAGCTATAGAGATTTGTAAATATCTAAAAGATAGAAATATCCCATATTGTGTTGAGGACTTTTTAAGGGAGAGAGTTGGAGGAGATAGGTTTGATATATCAACAATTTCTCATATCATAGCCATTGGTGGAGATGGAACAATACTTAGGGCTTCGAGATTGGTTAATGGAGAGACCATACCAATAATAGCAGTAAATATGGGAAAAGTTGGGTTTTTAGCTGAGTTTTATAAAGAAGAGATTTTTGAAGTAATTGATAAAGTTATTAAAGGAGAGTACGAGATAGAAAAAAGAAGCAAACTGTCGTGTAAAATAATAAAAGACAATAGAGTTATAAAAACGCCCTCTGCCTTAAATGAGATGGTGGTTATTACAAAAAACCCTGCAAAAATTTTAGAATTTGATGTATATGTTAATGATACGTTTGTTGAAAATGTTAGGGCGGATGGGATAATTATCTCAACACCAACTGGTTCAACAGCCTATTCTTTAAGTGCTGGAGGCCCTATAGTTGAGCCAAACGTTGATTGCTTTATAATATCTCCAATATGTCCATTTAAGTTATCTTCAAGGCCTTTAGTAGTTTCTGGTTCAAATAAGATTAAACTAAAGCTTAAATTAGAAAAACCAGCTTTATTAGTGATTGATGGAAGTGTTGAATATGAAATAAATAAAGATGATGAGCTAATCTTTGAAAAATCTGATAGTTACGCTTATTTTGTAAAGGGGCAGAGTTTTTATGATAAGTTGAATAGATGCTTTGGTATAATGTGATTTTTATGATTGTTGAATTAAATAAAATTGTTAGCTGGAAAGAGATTGAAAAAATAAAAGAAATGGCTAAAGATGACATTGTTATTGTTAGAATACCTAAAAGTGTCTATAACAACAAAAAAATGAAGTATAAAATAGAAGTTTTAAAAGAAATTCCCACCGTTGTGATAAATATAGAGGAAAAACCAAGAGGGAGAAAAATAAAAATTCCAGAGAGTGTTTTAAATAAAGCCATTGATTTGTTGAAGGAGAGAAGTTTAACTGAGGTAGCAGAGCTTTTAGCTATTCCCGAAACAACTCTCTACTACCATTTTGAAAAACACAAGGAAAAAATTAATAAAGAGAGGGAAGAGTTTAAAATGCAAAAATTAAAGCAGTTGCTTTGGGAGTATAAGGAGATGATTATAAATAAGGGCTTTTATAATGCTGAAATGGAGTTGAAATTCTTAGAGTTGGAGTTAAAGATTAACAATAAAGAGTTTGATGAGGCAAAAAAGATTTTAAACGAAATTAAATATAGAATAAAAAAGAAAAAATAGTTTCACCTTTCAACCAATTCCATAACTTTTTCTTTTATATTTTCACTTTCCATTATTGAAGAACCAATTAAAGCAGCGTCAGTAAATTTTAAAATATAATTTAACTGCTCTTTTGTATATATTCCACTTTCTCCAACTTTTAGTTTAGATTTAGGGATTAATGGAGCTAATCTCTCAGTTGTTGATAAATCAATCTTTAATGTTTTTAAATCTCTATTGTTTATGCCAATAATCTTAGCTCCAGCATCTAAGGCTATCTCTATCTCATCCTTGTCATGTGTCTCAACTAAACATTCCAAATTATTTTCTTTAGCGTAATCTAAAAACTCCCCAACATCTTCTTTTAATGCTGAAACAATTAATAAAACTGCATTAGCTCCAATCTCACTGGCTATATCGATTTGATAAAAATCAACAATAAAATCTTTCATTAATATGGGAATATTTACTTCTCTCGCAACAATTAAATTATGATAACTCCCATTGAAATATTTCGGTTCTGTTAAGATAGATAAAGCAGTTGCTCCACCTTCTACCATTTCTTTGGCAATATTTTTTACATCTTCAAGATTCATTTCTCTAATGTTTCCTTTTGATGGAGATGATGGTTTAATTTCAGTGATTATTGGATTTTTTATTTCTTTGGCTTTTTTTATCGCTTTTGATAACTTTAATTTTTTCTTTTTTTCTACATCTATATTTAATTCATCAATAAGACTCCTTAAGTTTTTGATTATGTCTTTCCTCTTTTCTATCTCAATCAATTTTTTTCTATTTTTGACGATTTCATCTAAGACTTTCATAGTCTCACATTTTATAGTTTTTTGCAAAACTTATTAAGATTAAGAAAGGGAAAACCATTAAAGGTTTTTATCTAATCGAAGCGTTAGCTTCGAGCAATGAAAACCGTTAGGTTTTCATCTAACTTTTTTAAAAGTTTCTTCCCAAGATATTTTGTAAAAAACTATATGAAAAAAGAGTTCATATTTGAGATTTTAGAAACATTTAAAAAATAACAGTTTATCCATTTTTCTCTTCTTTTTCTCCTTTTACTTTTTTATTTTCTTTCATAGCGTTATTTTCTTCCTTCTTTTCTTTAATAAGTTTTTCTATTATAACATTTTTTGGAGTTATCAATAAATGTTCATCTCCTAAAGCCAATAACATTCCTCCGAATTTTGCAACCTCATTTCTCATCTTTCTGATAATTTCAATAAACTCATCGTCAATCTCTTTCTCTAAGTTGGGAGTTTTTGCTATAACGATATATCCTGCTTCAGCCATTACTATGGCATTTACAGCGTCTTTTTCATCTTCGATACTGCAAACCTTTATTGTTACCTTTTCTTCTTCAGCTGGAGTTATGGGAATTTCTTCAATTTCTCCTAAATAGTCATCTATAGATACTGGAGCTGGTGCTGAAAGATTTCCTTTTTTTTTGTCTAATAGCTTCTTTAACTTTTCTAACATTGCATCACCTTTTTAAATACTTAATAATGATGTCCAATAACTCCGGGATTCCTTCAAAAGTTTTTGCTGATACAAATATGGGCTTATTTTTTATTCTTCTTTCAACGTAGTTCTTTAAATTTTCTTTATTACTATCATTTAATAAATCACATTTATTGATTACTACTATAATAGGTTTTTGGTATCTGAACTTTAATAAGTGGTGGAGTCTCTCAAAGCTTCTTAATAATCCAACACTACCATCAATTACATGTATAATCATATCTGAATCGTTAATTTCTTCAAATGTCTTTTCTAAAACTTTTGGTGTCATAATTGGTGATTGTTTGTCTGTCGTTGTATATAAACCTCCCAAATCAACAAACACCAAATTTACAAATTCTGGCTCTTCCTTGATTCTTCCAATCTTTAATTTCCCCCAGTATCTTTTTATTGGCATTTTTGTAGTTCCACCAACTTCAGAAACCAATGAAACATACTTTCCAAACAATGCATTCATTATTGAAGATTTACCAGCATTTTCGGGGCCGATAATGGCTATTTTAAACTCTTTGTCTTCCATAGTCCCACAAAATATTTAATAGTTTTTGCAAAATTTATTATAATTTGATATCTTCGCACAACTTTGGAGCTAATGAGTGATGCTCTGCCAAACCCAAAGCAGCAACCGCTCCTATAATCCCTCCTTCTCCATTAATTGGAATTATTTTTATATTATTTCTTAAAGCTATGGATTTTGCTTCCTCTATTTTGACCATTTCTTTTTTAGCTTTTAATGCAAACAATTTCATGCTCTTTGAAGGAAAGAGGCCATAATAAACAGCCATTGCTGTTTCATCTGATAAACTTCTTTCTTTTAATAATTTTTTAATAAATTTATCTAACTTATATTTATATTCTGGATAGACAGCAAAACTTAAAGCGATAGAGACACAGTTTTGAGTTTTGTTTGGGTTACCGGGATAGAGTTGAACAATTGTATGGTCTAAATAATAACCTAAGTTATTTTTCTCAACTTCTAAACCAATTTCATGTGCTAAAACCCAAGTAGCTCCTTCTTCTTTTGTGTCAGTGTCATCAATACCAATGATAACCTTTTCCATTTTTGGGGTTACAACTTCTGCTCTCCCAAGTTTTGAACCCCCTCCTTTCTCTAAAATATTTACTTCAAGGACGTTTTTAGCCCCTTTCCTTAGCTCAGTTCCTACTCCTCCTCCAGCCAATCCCGCATAAACTATATGAACCCTATTATTTTCTACATACACTTCTTCAATCCCTGCAGCTGATAATGAAGGAACTAAGTTTAATTTCTCTTTGCCAATTTTTGTTACAAAGTGGTGTTTATTTCCTTCTCTCCATGCTGATAATATTAAAGGAGAGGTTCTTTTATACTGGTAGATAACCCATTCACTACCGTTTGGGCATGGGTGTTCTTCAACTATTTCAACAAGGTTTAAGGCATCATCTACCATTGCAATGACACTTTTATAATTTACTGACATAGTTTCACCATTATTTGTTACTAAGGAATTCCGAGCTTTAGCTCGGAGGAGAGCATACTTAAAAATTACGAAAATTGTAATAATATAATGAAAATAGCTAGATATTTATTAATAACATTTATATAATTTTTGAGATAGTCCTGATTATGTCTCCATCTGAAATTATTCCAACTAATTTGTTATTTTTATCGACTACTGGTAGTTGGTTAATAATTTCCTCTTTCTTTCCGTTGATATCCATCTTTTTAATGGCTTCTAATATATTATCATCTTCACGTATTGTAATTACATTCTTTGTCATCACATCTCCTATTGTTGTCTCTAATGTGTATCTATCCCTTATTAAATTATACCCAATATCAGTTGTTGTTACTATACCAATAACCTTGTTTTCATCATCTACTACAGGTAAAGAGCTAATTTTATATTTTAACATTTTTTCAAATGCTTCTACTACACCCTCATCTCTTTTTGCAGTTATTACATTTTTTGTCATTATATCTTTTACTTTTATATTTTTAAGGATATCAATCATCTATAACACCTAAAAAAAGTTTTAAAGTTTTGAAACAAAAATTTTTAAGTAATATTTTTACTAAAATTTTTTATAGTATTAATGTATATAACTTAGAATGGTCGAAAGTAAAATAGAAATATATTTATAAAATAAAAAACTAAACGTTTAATTTTTGATTAATATTTTAGGGGATTACTATGAACATATTCAAATTCCTCAGAAAAGATAAAAAATGCTATTTTTAATATTTGTCTGGACTGTTACTTTTATGTTTATATTTATCCCATTTCTTAAATTTCAAATGATTGGTTCAACCCATAAAATAAGTGCATATCCAAGTTTATCAGCCGTGTGTGGTCTTTTATTGGGTCCAATTTACGGATTTTTTGCAGTCGTGTTAGTGACATTAGTTTACTTCTTTTTTAATTCGAAGGCATTTTATTTTGGGATTTACTCTTTAATCCCTCCAGCATTGGCTGTTATATCTGCGGGAGCGTTATCTGAAGGAAAATGGAAATATGCTGCTATAATTTTAATTATGGGTTTATTGCTATTCTATTTAACAGATGTCGGTAGAGTGGCTTTTTGCAATCCCTGTCTTTCAATCCTTGCTTTATTACTTGTCCTCATTTTCAGAGAAAAGATAAGCAAATTATTGTTTAACAAAGATTATAAAAAATTGATAGTTGGGGCAATAATCTTATCATTCACATCAGTAATGGTAGACCACCTATATGGCTCAATTTTGGGAATTGTGTATTTAAACTTATCGGCAGAGGATTACATTTCAGTAATACCTATCTTTGTTAAAGAAAGATTAATAATGACTTTAATAGGAGCATTTTTTGTAATTTTTGCAGTGGAAATTAGTAAATGTTTCTTAAAACATGCTACAAAATTAAAGGAAAAATTGATAAAAAGCTATATTGATGAGGAGATAAAAATAAACTACAAAAATACATTCAATATTGATGAAGACCTATTAAAGAAATATAATGTTAAAATACCGTCAGAAGAAGAACAAAAAGAAATTTTGAAGACACTTGCAGAGGTAATGATATTAAATAATGATAAAGACAAAAACTAATTAAATTAGAATTAAGAGTTTGCTCCTGAGAAAGTCCTTATAGTAATGTACTTTCTTTTATTTTCTCAATGACCTTTGGAATGTCCCTTTCTTTTACCTCTTTTAGCTTTTCTAAAGCATCAACGATTTTGTTAATTTCTTCGGCAAATTTCCTGTCTAAAGAGGTTAGATAGACTATTTCTTTTTTTGCATAAGATTGCTCTACGAGAGAATTTTTATGGATTATGGAGATGCACTCCAATCCTAATATTTTCTTGATATCGTTAATTACACTCTCCGGTAAATCCTCGGCTTTGTTTATTATAAATCCTGCAGGTATGCTTTCTAGATAGTTCTTTCCAATGACTATTGTATTTATAGCCCCTTGCAAACTTGGACCAAAGGCAGTGTAATCTAAAACTGGGATGAAGTAGTCAGAAAGACCTAAAGCTAAGTACGTTTCAACACCACTTGATGTCGATGGAGCATCTATAAACACATAATCATAATCCCCCAACTCTTTGAATCTCTTTAAAATATTTATGTCGAATTTTAGATAATCAGCAAGTGATTTTCCAACTACCAATAATTCGATGTTATTAATTGGAGTTTTGATAATGGCATCTTTTATTGGGCGTTCTTC
This sequence comes from Methanocaldococcus sp. FS406-22, assembly GCF_000025525.1. Lineage (NCBI taxonomy): Archaea > Methanobacteriati > Methanobacteriota > Methanococci > Methanococcales > Methanocaldococcaceae > Methanocaldococcus > Methanocaldococcus sp. FS406-22. The sequence goes on along the minus strand of NC_013887.1, from coordinate 1,212,065 downwards.
TTCGATAATGTCCGCTAAAAATATATTTGATTTCACATTTAGAAGATGGGATAAAGACTTTGAGCCTATATCTCCATCAATTAGTAAGATTTTTTTACCTCTGGTTGCTAAAGCTGCTGCAACATTTGCTGTAATAATTGTTTTTCCAGTTCCACCTTTTGCAATTGAGAATGTGATTACCTTCATTTGTATCCACCTGTAACGTTTATCTCTCTTTATCACCAAGCATTCCTATTATAATCTTAGGAATCTTTGCTTCTTTCCACTTTGCCTCCCATTTCATAATATCTTCAATAATCTCTATTGCCTCCTGTCCTTTCTTTGTTAGATAGTATTTACTTCCGTCTTTTTGTATTAGATTTTCTTCTTCTAATTCATTTAATCTCTCTGCTAATGTTCTTGTGCTTACCCCACATCCTTCCATATCTAAAGCATTTTTTATGCTTGTGAAAGAATTTACACCTTCCTTAATTTTATACAATATCTCTATCGTTCCCTTCTTTCCAAGAACATAGAAGATTGACATACTCTCACACTAAATTTATTTTAATAAAAAAATTTACTAAACTTTGATAATTTTTGGTATTTAATAATTAATAATTTTAGTTAAATTTCAAATCATATATAAAACTTTTCAGTTATTTTAAAGTGCATAATAATAGAATGTTGGTTAGGTTATCTTTTTATAGGGGTTTGGTGTATAACACCATGGACGGAAGGAAATTTCTTTCCGTAATATCTTGGCAGGGTGATGGAATGAAAAAAATAGAGATAATTCTCCCCCAAAACAAAATTTTGTACTGTTTAAATATTTTGAAAAGATATGCCATTATAGACGAGTATGTTCTTTCAGATATAAAAGAAAAAAGTAATAAAAAAATTGTCATTGAATATAGGGGGCAAATATATGAGACAGAGGTGTTAGAAGAATTTACAAAAATTGAAGCTATTGTAGATGAAGAGAAATTAAATGATGCCATACAAGATTTACTTGAAGTGTTAAAATCAGAAAATGGATGTGAAAAAATAATTGTTTGTGATGTATTGGATACGATTCCAAGAGTCCAAAAAAAGAAAATTAAAAAAACAAACACTGTGGAATTAAACACCATTGAGAGTGGAACACTGTCAAGGGATGAACTTTTAAAACAACTGGGAATTAAAGAACCAGATGAGGAATTTATAGAAAATCTAATAAAAGAGACTTTTGACTATGGCGAAGATACATTATTAACAGAAGATGAAATAAAGGATATAGAGCTTTCAATTGAAAATGAATTGGATAAAAATGTATTGTCAATTTTAAAAGACCAAGATTTAATTGAAGATTACGCTTTAAAAATTAAAATTGGACGATATAATAATAGATATATTTGCAAGTGCGATATAATAATAATACAGAAAAAATCTTTGGGAATTATTAAAAAACCTATAAAAACTGAGCCTATAAAAAATAGAATAATGGAAATTTTAAACTCTAAGCCATACAATATGGAATATGAAATTAACATTAAACTATACTAAAAATTTAAAAATCTAAGCTAACTATCTCCAAATCCAAATTTGAAGATAAAAATTCCTTAAATTTTTTTAATCCAAACACTTCAGTTGAGTAGTGCGTAGCATCAACAACAACTAAACCAAGCTCCTCAGCTAAAATTTTTGAGTGGTGAGTTAAATCTCCTGAAAGATAAACATCTGCTTTCTCAGCAACATACTTTATAGATGATTGAGATAAACCATAACCAGATAAAACGGCTAATCTAAAGTTATCTCCTACTTCTTTACTTTTAACAACAATAGGATTTTCATGGATGTGTTTTTTAGTTATCTCTAAAAATTCCTCAAATGTTCCTTTAAAAATCCCAACCCTCCCAAGTCCATTATCATACAATGGTTTTGGATTTTCTAAATTGTAAAGTTCAGCTAAAGCATCATTCAACCCATTTTTGCAGATATCCAAGTTTGTATGGGCAGAGTAAAGGATGATATCATTTTCCATCAATATCTTTAATTTTTTGTAAATAACTCCAGTGAAATTTCTTATTGGGTCTTTTAATATAGGATGATGAGTGAATAGAAAATCTACTCCCTCTTTTTTTGCTTTCTTAATCACTGATAGTGAAGGGTCTAAAGCAATGCCTAATTTTTTTACTTCTTTATTTAAATCATCTCCAACTTGCAAACCAATGTTATCTCCCTCAATAGCTAAATCTTTAGGAGCAAAGCTTTCAATAAACTCTATAATTTCTTTAGCTTTCATATTCATAACCTCCATGCATTTATAACTATAAGTTCTTCAAATGGAACTTTTAAACGGGCAGATATTTCAACTTTAAAACCAAGAGATTTCAGTTTATTTATTGTTTCCTTTTCTCCAGTTAAAGAACTCTGTAGAATTTGAGCCACTCCTCCCTTTTTTAAATAGTTTGGTAAGTTGTAAATAAACCTATCTAAAATTTCTCTCCCATCTTTTCCTCCATCAAATGCATAATTTAAGTAGCTGTTTATTTTATCATCCTCAGAGGTTGGCAGATATGGGGGGTTGAATAAGATGATGTCAAATTTTCCATTAACATTTTCGAATAAATCACTTTCAAAAAATAAAACATCAACATTATTTAGCTTAGCATTTTCTTTTGCCAATTTTACAGCATAAGGATTTATATCAACTCCAACGACTTTTTTAGCCCCTTTTTTTGCACATGCAATTGAAATTAATCCAGTTCCAATACCTATTTCTAAAACCTCTTTATTTTTAACATTGACGAGATTTTTTAGCAATAAGATAGAGTCTTCAGCTGGTTCATAAACTTCTGGGTGTAGTTTTAGTTTAATCCCTTCAATTTCTATTATCATCAGTTCTCACCAAAAAGAGATATGTGAGTTGGGAGTTTTAAATTTTGTTATTATATCTTTAGATGTGTGGATTTATAATGGTAAAAATAAATAATAATCCAAATCTCCTAATAATTTTTATACCGAATCGGTCTAATTCCATAGGGCTTTGCCCTATTGGTATACCCAGAATAGATTAAGGTGGGGCTTTCAGCCCCACATAATCTCTTTTAATATAACCGAATCGGTCTGATTTTAACTAAAATAGTGTGGATAAGTAGGCACCCACTGAAGGAAGAAAATCAGTTTCCATCCTCCAAGAGGTCTGATTTTAACATCTTGGTGATTTAGTTCACAGGGAGTTAGTTTCTGGAGGTTCGTTTCCATACCGAATCGGTCTTATTTTAACACTATATAAAGCTTTCGGTCGGCCTATAGGTTGTCATGTTTCCATACCGAATCGGTCTTATTTTAACTTAAGTGGTTTAATCTTGGTGGTGGGGCAGTGGCTGAGTTTCCATACCGAATCGGTCTGATTTTAATGATTTTGAGATTACTGTCAAGGTTGAAGGTAGGAAAGAAGTTTGGAAGTGTTTCCATACCGAATCGGTCTGATTTTAATTAATACTTGAAGAGCATATTTTTGAGTAAGAAGCTTGTTTCCATACCGAATCGGTCTGATTTTAATGGAGCAAATATATACCTATATCCAACGAGCGTTCAAACATGTTTCCATACCGAATCGGTCTGATTTTAATGGAGCAAATATATACCTATATCCAACGAGCGTTCAAACATGTTTCCATACCGAATCGGTCTGATTTTAATGGAGCAAATATATACCTATATCCAACGAGCGTTCAAACATGTTTCCATACCGAATCGGTCTGATTTTAATCTAATCGCATTCTTAGTTGCCCTACTGGTAAATATTGCCAGTTTCCATACCGAATCGGTCTGATTTTAATTAATACTTGAAGAGCATATTTTTGAGTAAGAAGCTTGTTTCCATACCGAATCGGTCTGATTTTAATTATCGTTAAGATACTTAAGATTTAAAATAGCAACTACCACGTTTCCATACCGAATCGGTCTGATTTTAATAGGGCGAAATGCCCTCCCCGAGCCACAAAGACAAAAGGCGTTTCCATACCGAATCGGTCTGATTTTAATTATCGCTTCAGCCAGTTTTTGCACTTCTGCAAAGTACTGGTTTCCATACCGAATCGGTCTGATTTTAATGTATCATAGAGTAAAACTCAAACATTTTAGAAAATATCAGTTTCCATACCGAATCGGTCTGATTTTAATTGTCTAAAGATGAATGCTTTGTAATTTTTGCCAAAACCTGGTTTCCATACCGAATCGGTCTGATTTTAATTATTGCGTAGTTTTTGGATTAGACTTAGAGTTTGTAGATGTTTCCATACCGAATCGGTCTGATTTTAACTCGCTCTTTTTTATTCACAGCTATGAAAATAGTGTTTCCATACCGAATCGGTCTGATTTTAACAGTTGATATTGAATTCTCAATCAATGCCATTGACCAAGTTTCCATACCGAATCGGTCTTATTTTAACATTAGAAACTGCTTTAAATGTTGCTAAACAATTGTTTCCATACCGAATCGGTCTTATTTTAACGAGCGTTCAGATACAGGACAGTCATTACCTGTTAATGTAGATTGTTTCCATACCGAATCGGTCTTATTTTAACAGGGCAATCATCAACAACCTATTTTTTATTACACTTCTAATATTTATACTTTTTGGTGGTGTATTTTTCTAAGTATAGATAACTATCTTTATTTATAAACCTAATGATATTTAAATCTTTCTCTTTTAACGAAATTAAGTATTCTTATCTTTCTAAATTTGAAGATTTAACTTATTGGTTAGGGAAATTTTATTTAGCTAAATATCCAATCTTAATTTTTAAAAATCCAAATAATTTAATAAACCTAAATATTCCAAACGATTAAACCAACAGACCCTTAGAAATTAAATTTAAATCCACTAAATTGATAAATACTAATTAATTATTACTTTTATCAAATTCCGAGTTTATTCAACGAGACAAACACAACAATATAATAAACACCTAAAAACACCTTAATCAAAAAATATCGACAAACTCATATATAAATATTTTGCAGTAATAAAGCTTTATTAAGCTAGTTAGCTTATTATTACAATAAACTTATAAAGAATACTGCTGGTGAGAAGATGCCAACAATAAATGTAAAAAAAGCTGATTTAGAGAGATTAGTTAATATGCCATTAGATGACGAATTTATTGAAGAAAAATTCCCTATGATGGGTGTTGAGGTTGAAGGAATCTTTGAAGAAGATGGAGAAAAAATTATTCAGTTCTCAATAAACCCAAATAGGCCAGATTATTTAAGTGCTGAAGGTTTAGCAAGAGGTTTTAGAGGAATTATTGGGATAGAAACAGGATTAAAAAAATATGACATTGAGAGTTCAGACATAAAACTATATGTTGAAAATGTTGAAACAAGGCCTTATATAGCTATGGCTTTAGTTAAGGGTGTTATTGTTGATGATTATGTTTTAGAGAGCATTATTAACCTTCAAGAGAAATTACACTGGGTTATGGGGAGAGATAGGAAAAAAGTGGCAATAGGAATTCACGATGCAGATAAAGTTAAGCCCCCATTCTACTACAAAGAAGTTAGTGGGGATGAGATTAAGTTTGTTCCATTAAACTCAGATGAGGAAATGACACCAAGAGAGATTTTAGAAAAACATGAAAAAGGAATAAAATATGCCCATTTAATTAAAGATGATAAGTTTCCAATTATTTTAGATAGTGAAAATAATGTTTTATCAATGCCACCAATAATTAACGGAGAATTAACAAGAGTTACAACTGAAACAAGGAATTTGTTGATTGATGTTACTGGAACTGATAAATATGCAGTAGAAAAAACTCTAAATATTATTGTTACCGCATTAGCAGAGAGAAAATATGGAAAAATACATGCCGTTGAAGTAATTAAAAATGGAGAGAGTGTAGTTTATCCAAATTTAAAGGAGGATGTCTTAGAAACTACTCCTGAATACATAAACAAAGTTTTAGGAACAAACTTAACCCCTGGGTCTATAATAAATTACTTAAGAAGATGTAGATTGGATGCCCAATTTATGGATAACAAAATAAAGGTTTATATCCCAGCCTATAGGGTAGATGTCTTTGGAGAGATTGACATTGCTGAAGAAGTAGCTATCGCTTACGGTTATAATAAATTCTCTGGAGAATACCCAATTATTGGAACTATTGGGGAACTCAACCAATTAGAAAAGAAGTGTGATTTTATAAGAGAAATTATGGTTGGATTTGGATTCTACGAGGTTATAAACTTAATGCTCTCAAATGATGAGGTTTTATTTAAAAAGATGAGAATTGAAGACAACAACTATATAGAAGTTTTGAAACCAGCATCAATTGAGCATAGAATAGTTAGAAAAAGCATTCTACCATTATTAATGGAAACTTTGAGGATAAATAAACATAAAGAGTTGCCACAAAAAATATTTGAGATTGGAGATTGTGTTGTTATTGATGAAAATTCTGAGACAAGAGCAAAGACAATCAAAAAAATAGCTGGAGTTATTGTAGATAATGAAACAAACTTTAATGAGATAAAGAGCTACGTTGAGGGATTGTTAAGAGAACTTAAAATTGAGTATGAGCTTGATAATTTTGAACATCCATCATTCATTAAAGGAAGATGTGCTAAAATAATAAAAGATGGCAAAATTATTGGCTACTTTGGAGAGATTCATCCAGAGGTTATTACCAACTTTGAGTTAGAGTTTCCAGTTGTTGGGTTTGAGTTAGAGATTGATGGACAATAAATTATCAACTAATAATATTAGTAATGCCTCAATAAAAATTTTTTAAGTGAAAACATGCTTAAAAAACTCTTATATAAAATTGAAAAATTAAGGACTGGAGAGTTAGAGGGATTTGAAACTCTAAAGGAACATATACAGAGCTTAGATGAGTTTCAATATCAAAATATAGTCAATAGATTAAAGTTCCAAATTGAAATTGTTGAAAAATACAAACCAAAGGTTAGACCAGCTATAGACCCAGTTGTATCAACAGAACTCGGAATTTATAGAAGATTGGATGATTTTGAAATAGGAAAGCTTTTAGATTACCCAGAATGCTGTATAAAATCTTTTGTTGAAGATGTTAGAGTGGCAATAGATAGAGAGCATTTAAAAGAAGTTGAAGAAATGAGAGAAGAGTTAAAAAATAGGGGAGTTTATGCCATTGTTCTGCCTTCAGGTTTCATTCCTTGCAGTTTGAAATGTGAAGAGGCAATAAAAAGAGGATTTATTGGATATCTAACTAAGGAGGAGTTTGATAAAATATTGGAGCTTGAGAAAGAGTTGAAAGAAAAGATTAAACACTGGCATTTTGGATATGAGGATTATTATGAAAAGATAATCATATAAATAATTTTTTCGTGTGGTGTTAAACTATGTATATAATAATAGCTGGGATTGGTAGAGTTGGTTATACTTTAGCTAAATCTCTATCTGAAAAAGGGCATGACATTGTTTTAATTGACATAGATAAGGAGAAGTGCAAAAAGGCGTCTGCAGATATAGATGCTTTAGTGATTAATGGGGACTGCACAAAGATAAAAACATTGGAGGAGGCTGGAATAGAGGATGCAGATATGTATATAGCGGTTACTGGAAAGGAAGAGGTTAATTTAATGAGCACTCTATTAGCTAAGAGTTGTGGAGTTAAGAAAACCATTGCAAGGATTTCAGAGATTGAGTATAAGGATGTTTTTGAAAGGCTTGGAGTTGATGTAGTTATCTCCCCAGAATTGATAGCTGCTAACTATATAGAAAAATTAATAGAAAGACCAGGAATTTTAGATTTAACTATTGTTGGTAGAGGAGAAGCAGAGATTTTAGAGTTTATAATCCCAGAAAAGTCCAAGGTAGTTAATAAGAAGATTAAAGAGCTTGGAAGACCACAAGATTATTTAATAATTGCCATCTATGATGGGGATGAGCTAAAAATCCCAAGTGGAGACACTGAATTAAAATCAGGAGATAGAGTTTTAGTTTTAGTTAAGAAAGATGCCGCTGATGCTATAAGAAAGATGTTTTTAGAAGAATAAATTAAAAGTAGTTTAAGGAGGGAACATTATGAAAATTAAAGTAAAAGCCCCTTGCACATCTGCTAATTTAGGAGTAGGCTTTGATGTATTTGGTTTATGCCTAAAAGAACCTTATGATATAGTTGAAGTTGAGGCAATAGATGATAAAGAAATTATTATTGAAGTAGATGACAAAAACATCCCTACAGACCCAGATAAAAATGTTGCTGGGATTGTTGCAAAGAAGATGCTGAATGATTTTAATATTGATAGAGGAGTTAAGATAACAATAAAAAAAGGAGTTAAAGCAGGTAGTGGTCTTGGGAGTTCAGCAGCTTCATCAGCAGGGACTGCCTATGCTATAAATGAGTTATTTAAGCTTAATTTGGATAAATTAAAGTTGGTAGATTATGCCTCTTATGGAGAACTTGCATCTTCAGGAGCTAAACACGCTGACAACGTAGCTCCGGCTATATTTGGAGGTTTTACAATGGTAACAAACTATGAGCCATTAGAGATTTTACATATACCAATAGATTTCAAGCTTGATATTTTAATAGCTATTCCTAACATTTCAATAAACACAAAGGAAGCAAGGGAAATACTGCCAAAAAGTGTTGGCTTAAAAGATTTGGTAAATAATGTTGGAAAGGCTTGTGGAATGGTTTATGCCCTTTATAATAAAGATAAATCATTATTTGGAAGGTATATGATGTCTGATAAAGTTATAGAGCCAGTTAGAGGAAAACTCATCCCTAACTATTTTAAAGTCAAAGAAGAGCTTAAAGACAAAGTTTATGGCATTACAATTAGTGGTTCCGGCCCTTCAATCATTGCATTTCCAAAAGAGGAGTTTATTGATGAGGTTGAAGAGATTTTGAGGGGCTATTATGAAAATACAATAAGAACAGAGGTTGGTAAGGGAGTTGGGGTTTTATAATTTTATTTTATCTTATTTTCCTTTATAAATTCCTTCATAAACTCCTCTAACATCCTTACACTCAACAAAAACAATTTGGGCGATTCTTGCATATCTGTAGATAGTTATTGGATTAAAAACCTGCAGTAAATATTCTGGCCTTCCTTCATAGCCAGGGTCATGAACTGCAGAATATAAGGTTGCTCCCATTCTCAATAGAGAACTTCTTGGATATGCAAAGCCAGCAACGTTTTCTGGGATTTTTATATAATCAGCTACCTTTACAATATAAACTCCACTCTCTAATTTTATACATTCATCTTTTTCAGAACTGAATACCTCAATATAGTTTGGTAACTTTCTTTTTTCATTTGAGAAATCAATAACTCCCTCTCCTTCTATCTTAAATATCTTCCAAACTCTCAAATCAATTCCACATTGTTGAATCTGCTCCTCTTTCAAATTTTCAAAAAAGTTTTTTGATGTATTAGCTCCTATAATCATTAATTCCCACCGGTTATTTATTTGTTGATTAGCTTCTTAAACACTAATTCATCTCTCTTATAAACAAAAGTGTTGCTCTCTACATCCCTATCAATCAAACAACTTGCTCCAATCCAGCAGTTACTTCCAATTTTAACCCCAGGCATAAAAGAAACTTGAATACCTGTTTTAACGTTATCGCCCATTATAACTCCCAATTTTCTAACACTCTCAACTCTCTTACCCTTTATATTAATCTTAACTGGTTTATTATCAAATCTTAGATTGGCAGTGATTGTATTACAGCCAAAATTACAGTTTTCTCCAATTATACTATCTCCAACATAAGATAGGTGAGGAATTTTTGTATTCTTCATGATTATGCTTGCCTTAACCTCAGATGAGTTTCCAACGAAGGTATTTTCCATTAAAACAGTATATGGCCTTATATAAGCTAACGGCCCTATAACAGCTCCTTTTTTAATAATTGCTGGCCCTTCAATAACTGAATTTGCTTTAACAACAGCCCCCTCCTCTATTATAACCTCTCCTTTAATAACAACGTTCTCCTCAACCTTTCCTTTAATGTCTGTTTTTATCTTATCCAGTAGATATTTATTTGCTTCCAATACATCCCATGGTCTTCCAACATCGTTCCAATATCCTTTTAACTTAATAGCTTTAACCTTTTCTTCTTTAATTAAAAGTTTTATTGCATCTGTAATTTCTCTCTCCCCTCTTTCAGAAATTTCTGTTTTTTCAATTAATTCAAAAATCTTTCTATCAAATTTGTATATTCCAGCATTTATTAGATTTGATTTTGGATTTTCTGGCTTTTCCTGGAGTTCTATAACGTTATTATTTTCATCTAAAACCACAACTCCAAAGTTTTCTGGATTTTTTACTTCTTTAATAGCAATAGCATAGTTATATTTTAAAAACTCATCTAAGTTGTCTTCAAAGATAATATCTCCATTTATAACCAAAAACTCATCATCTATGTAATCCTTAGCAGTTAAAACTGCCTGTCCAGTTCCATCTATTTCTCCCTGCTCTAAAAACTTAACCTTTGGATGATTTTTAAAATAATCAACAATCTTTTCTTTTTTATACTTAACAATTAGATAGATATTATTTACCAAATCCTCAACTTTCTCAATGATATGTTGCAAAATTGGCTTTCCGGCTATAGGAATCATTGGTTTTGGCCTATTTTCAGTTAACGGTCTTAACCTTTCTCCTTTCCCTGCACATAGTATTATAGCATCCATTTCTATCACCAATTATAAAAAATAATTTTATGAAGAGGTTAAAGCATCTTTAACTAACTTTATCCCTTTTTCTAACAACTCTTTAGCATCTTTATTATTTTTTGCCTCAACTCTAACCCTTATATATGGCTCGGTCCCTGAAGGTCTTATTAAAACCCATCCATTCTCTAAGTTAAACCTTGCTCCATCAACTGTCTCAGGAACTGTTTTAAATATCCCCTCCCCATTCTCAATAACATAATTCATTACTTTTTCTTTTTTGCTATCTTCGCATGGAATCTTCTCTCTTAAATTTACATAAGATGGGATTTCATCCAATATTTCATATAATTTTTTATTGTAGAACTCTAACATCTCTAAAACTCTCAATCCACTCAAAATACCGTCTGGTGTTAAATGTATGTCAGCATGAATCCACGTTCCACTTGGCTCTCCACCAAAAACAGCAGAGTTTTTAATCATCTCCTCAGCAACAGCCACATCTCCAACCTTTGTTCTTATAATTTTTACATCTAAATCCTTTAAATATTCATCAATAATCATTGAGGCATCAACTGTTGTAACTATTGTTTTATTGCCAGTTTTTTCAACCATATATCTTGAAAAAGCAGCTAACAACTTATCAAAATCAGCTAATCTTCCCTTTTCATCTATTGCTACCATTCTATCTGCATCTCCATCGTGTGCTATGCCTATATAACTCTCTCCACTCATATTTAGGCCTTTAATCATGTCCATTGTCTTTCTTAAGTTTTTTTCATCAGGTTCTGGCAATCTACCAATGAATCTTCCATCCATGTGGCTATTGACTGATATAACATGACAGCCAATATCTGTAAATAGATATGGTGATACTAAGCAAGCAGAGGCGTTTGCACAATCAACAACCACATTAAATTTCTCATTTACTTCAACATTTTTAAGAATATGCTCCATATAATTTCTTATTGCCCTACTATCTTCCCAAATCTCGCCAACACTATGCCACTCAACTTCAATAAAATCCTCTTTGAATATAATTTCCTCTATCTCATCCTCTTCTTTTTTATTAAAAGCTAAACCATTTTTATTAAAAAGCTTTATTCCATTATACTCAGGAGGATTGTGAGAGGCAGTAATCATAACTCCAGCATCATAATTCCTCGCGTTAAAACCTAAAACAGGTGTTGGAACTATATTTATAGTTGTAACCTCTCCACCACCATTTAAAATCCCAGCTGTTAATGCTGTTTCGATTAACTTCCCAGTAGTCCTTGTATCTCTTCCAACTACAACTTTTTTATACTTTTTAGCTACTGCTAAGCCAACTTTATAAGCAATTTTTGGGGATAAGTTTTTCATTCTTATTCCAGAAGTTCCAAATAATTTTCCCATAATATCACCTTTACCACAAAATCTAAAGGGA